>JAOUHR010000154.1 GCA_029884515.1 Gemmatimonadota bacterium | reverse complement strand
CGCCGAGCGGGGCCGCTACCTGGGGCTCGTGCTCTTCGGCGCGCAGCAGTTCCGCTCGCAGGTGCACCGGCGCGTGGTGGGGAACAGCGGCACCTCGCTCTACGGCCGGATGGATCCCGACGAACTCGCGACGCCGGGCTACCAGACCATCACGCCGGCGACCAAGGCGCGGCTCGCCACGCTCGAGAAGGGCCAGCTGATGGTGCGCCACCCGCACTTCGGGCAGCCGATCTTCGTGCGCTTCCCGCGGCCCGCGGTGCTCGGCGGGCGCGAGGGCGTCGCGAAGTTCCCGCAGGCCGAGGAGCTCACGCTCGAGCAGGCCGTCACGAAGGGGCTCCGCCGCCTCGACCCCACCATCACGCTCGGCTGGGTGCAGGATGCGCTCGCGCTCGCCGGCGAGGATGAGGATGGGATCCTGCGGGCGCGGAACCGGACGCTGCAGGCGCGGCCGGACGACGTGCGCGCCTACTTCAAGGCGCACCTGAAGAAGCGCGTCGTGAGCGAGAGTGCGCCGCGTCGCGGTCCCTCACCGCTGCGCGTCCCGCCGCCCGACGACCCGTACGGCTGAGCGCGGCCGGAGCCGGCGGACGGCTCCCCAGAGGGGAGGGGAGGCGTAGATTCCGGACAGCGTGCGCCTCGTCCACCTGTCCGACCTCCACCTCGGGTTCCGCCAGTTCCAGCGGCAGACCCCCGCCGGGATCAATCAGCGTGAAGCTGATGTCGCGGCCGCGTTCGCGCGTGCCGTCGACAAGTGCATCGCGCTCGCCCCCGACGTGATCCTCGTCGGCGGGGACGTGTTCCACACGGTGCGCCCCACCAACACGTCCATCCTGCACGCGTTCCAGCAGTTCTCGCGGCTGGTGGCGGCGTTGCCCAAGGCCGCGATCGTGGTCGTGGCGGGCAACCACGACATGCCGCGCTCCACCGAGACGATCTGCATCCTGCGGCTCTTCGCCGCACCCCTTGGCATGCACGTGGCCGACCGCGAGGCGCGCCGCCTCCGCTTCGACGATCTCGACCTCGCGGTGCTCGCCGTGCCCGACCTGCCGCCAGGCAGCGTGGAGCTCACGCCCGACCCCACGGTGCGCTACAACGTGCTGCTCCTGCACGGCGAGGTGCAGGGCGCACTGCCGCATGCCGGCGCGCCGGAGCGCGCGGCGATGCAGATCCCCGTCGCCGAGGTCACGCGCGAGGGCTGGGATTACGTCGCGCTGGGCCACTACCACGTCTACAAGCGCGTCGCCGACCACGTGTACTACTCGGGCTCGCTCGAGTACACGAGCACGAACCCATGGGGCGAGCTCGCCGAGGAGAAGGCCGCGAAGCTCCCCGGGAAGGGGATGATCGAGCGCGACCTCGCGACGGGGAAGCAGACGTTCCACCCGCTGCCGGTGTCGCGGCCCTTCGTGGACCTCCCGCCCATCGAGGGACGCGGCATGTCGGCCGAGGACCTCGACAGGGCGATCCAGCACGCGGTGCGCCGGCTGGGCGGCGGCGTGGAGGGGAAGGTGGTGCGCCTCGTGGCGAAGGACGTGCCGCGGCACATCGCGCGCGAGATCGACCACAAGGCGCTGCGGGAGCTCCAGCGGAGTGCGCTCCACTTCCACTTCGACACGCGCCGGCCGGAGCTGGTGCGCCGGCAGGTGGGCGGCGGCGCCCCGGGACGCCGCCCCTCGCTGGCGGAGACGCTCCGCGACGCGCTGCGCAGCCGCGCGCTCCCCGCGGGCGTGGCGCAGGAGGACCTCATCGCGCTCGGCCTGCACTACCTCGAGGAGGCCGAGCTCGCCGAGCCCGCGCGGGCCACGCCGGGGGAGGTCGCGTGAGGCTCGCCCGGCTCCGCCTCCAGAACTTCCGTCAGCACGCGGAGACGGAGATCGAGTTCGATACCGGGCTCACCGGGATCATCGGGCCCAACGGCGCGGGCAAGTCCACGATCCTCGAGGCGATCGCCTGGGCGCTCTACGGCGGCAACACGGTGCGCGGCGGCAACGAGTCGCTGCGGTTCCACCGGGCGCCGGCGCGCGCGCCGGTGCGCGTGGAACTCGACTTCGAGCTGGCCGGGCACCGCTACCGCGTGATGCGCGGCCTCACAACGGCCGAGCTCTTCCTGGACGACGGCGCGGAGCCGATCGCGAACTCGGTGACGGCGGTCGCGGAGATGCTCCAGCGCCGGATCGGGATGACGCGCACGGAGTTCTTCAACACCTACTTCACCGGCCAGAAGGAACTCGCGGTGATGCAGGCGCTCACCGCCGGCGAGCGCGCGCAGTTCCTCTCGCGCGTGCTCGGCTACGAGCGGCTGCGGGTGGCGCAGGAGCTCTGCGCCGCGCGGCGCAAGGAATTGGCGAGCGAGGTGCAGGGCCTTCGCGCCGGGATGCCCGAGGCGGAGGCGGTGACGGAGCAGGAGCGGGCCTCGGCGGACGCGCTCGCCGCGGCGCAGGGCGGCGCCGAGGAGGCCGAGCGGCTCGAGCGCGAGACGGAGGAGGCGTTCGCCGCGGTGTCGCCGCGCTGGCTCGCCGCGCAGACGGGGCGCGAGGAGCGGCAGCAGCTCGCGACCGCGATCGCCGGGATCGAGGGCGAGGCGGGCGCGCTCACGCGCGCGGAGGCCCGCCACGCGCAGGAGCTGGAGCAGGTGGCGGAGTCGCGCACGCTGCTGGCGCCGCTCCTCCCCGATGTCGAGGCCTTCGACCGGGTGCGCACGGAGCTCGAGGCGCTGCGCAAGCTCGCGATCTCCGACGGTCGCCGCCGTGCGCTGGTGGACACGCAGGCCGCGCTGCAGTCGGAGGTGCAGGTGCTCGCCGAACAGCGCGAGCGGCTCGCCGGCGCGCCGCAGGAGGAGGAGCAGGCCACGGAGGAGCTGGAGATGCGGCGCAGGGCACTCGAGGAGACGCAGGGGAACCTCGAGTCGCGGCGCACGGAGTGGGTGCGCGACCGGCAGGAGGTGGAGACGCGGCTCCGCGCGCTCCGCAGCCAGTACGCCGAGCTCCGCGACCAGCGCGACACGCTCGTCGAGCTCGGCGACGAGGGGAAGTGTCCCACCTGCACACGGCCGCTCGGCGAGCACTTCCGCAACGTGCTCGACGTGCTCGAGCGCCAGATGGAGACCGTCGAGGCGGACGGCGCGTATTTCCGCTCGCGGCTCGAACAGCTCGAGGCGATGCCGGCCGACATCGCGCACCTCGACGAGCTGCGCAAGCAACTGCAGGGGGACGTGGGCCAGTCGGAGCGGCGGCTGGCCAAGGTGCAGTCGAACGTGGCGCAGCTGGTGCAGCTGGAGCGCGACCTCGCGGCCAAGACCGCGCGGCTCGCGGCGGCGAGCGCCGAGCTCGAGACCATCGCCGGTGGGTACGACGAGGCGCGGCACCAGGCGCTGGAGGCCGAGCACTCGCGACTCGCCGAGAGCAGCACGCTGGCGAACCGGCTCTCCACCCGCGTCGAGCGCGAGCCGGCCCTGCTGCGCGAAGGGGAGTCGCTGGCGCGCCAGCGCGCGGCACTGGAGGAGCGCCGAGCCGTCGCCGCCGCGCGCCTCGCGGCGCTGCAGTTCCCAGAGGACGAGTATGTGGCGCTCCGCACGCTGCACGACCAGGTGGCCGCGGCGCACGCCGAGGCGGCCCGCGCCGCGGCCCAGACCCGCGCCGGCCGCGACCTCGCCGAGGCCGCCGCCGCGCGCGCGGCCGAGGCGCGCGCGGAGTTCACGCGGCTCGCCGCGCTCGTCGAGGAGCTCGAGCGCGAGCGCCGCCTCAACGAGGAACTGCACCGCGCCTACTCCGATCTCCGCACCGACCTCAATTTCCAGCTCCGGCCGGAGGTCTCGGAGATCGCCTCGAACTTCCTCACCGAGCTCACCGACGCGCGGTATACGGAACTCGAGCTCGACGACAAGTACCGGCTCCTGGTGCTCGAGGAGGGGGTGCCGAAGCCGGTGATCTCCGGTGGCGAGGAGGATGTCGCGAACCTCGTGCTCCGGCTCGCCATCTCGCAGATGATCGCCGACCGGGCCGGCCAGTCGTTCTCGCTGCTCGTGCTCGATGAGGTGTTCGGTTCCCTCGACGAGGTGCGCCGGCAGAACGTGATCGACCTGCTGCGCGGCTTGCATGATCGGTTCGAGCAGGTGATCGTGATCACGCACATCGAGGGCGTGCGCGACGGGCTCGACCGCGTGGTCTCGGTGGGCTTCGACGCCCAGACGGGGGCGGCGGTGGTCACCACGAGCGACTCGGCGCTGCCGGACCTCGCCCTGCTCGGCGCCGGGGCTGGCGCGTGAGCGACGCCGCCGGGCGCGTCACCGGCCCCTTCCCGATCCGGCCGGCCGACCTCGCGCCGCTCAACGAACTCTTCAGCGACGCGTTCAGCGAGCGCTACCGGCGCGACGGGATGTCGGGCGTGCGCGTGCCGCCGCTCAACCCGGCGATCTGGCGCTTCGCGATCGAGAGCGCGGGCGAGGGCGCGATGCTCTGGCGTGACGGGCTCGGACGGATCGCGGCCTTCAACCTCGCGCACGTCTCGGGCACCGAGGGGTGGATGGGTCCGCTGGCGGTGCGCGAGGAGCTGCAGGGCCGCGGGATCGGGCGGACGATCGTGCGCGCGGCCATCGAGCGCCTGCGCGCGGCCGGCTGTCGCGTGATCGGCCTCGAGACGATGCCGCGCACGATGGACAACATCGGCTTCTATGCCGGGCTGGGCTTCGTCCCCGGACACCTCACGGTGACGCTCACGCTCGAGGGCACGCCGGCCACCGATGCGCGACCCCCGCTCCTGAGCGCGCACACCGAGGCCGAGCGCACGGCGATCATCGCGGAGGCGGCCGCGCTCGCGGGCGACGTGAAGGATGGGAGCGACTACTCCCGCGAGATCGCCTGCACCCTGCGGCACGCGCTGGGAGACATGGTGCTGCTCCGCGACGCGCGCGGGGCGCTGCGTGGGTTCGCGCTCTTCCACGACGCGCCGCTCGTGGAGGGCCGCAGTCGCGAGGAGATCCGCGTGCTCAAGCTCGTGCTCGCCGAGACCGCGGCGATGTCGGCGATGGCCGAGGCGCTCGCGGCGCAGGCGCGGCGGAGCGGCGCGCTGCGGGTCGCCGTGCGCGTGCAGGGGGAGTACCCGGCGGCCTTCCGGGCGCTCGTCGCGCGCGGCGCGCACGTGCGCTGGACCGACCTGCGCATGACCCTCACCGGCTTCGACGACGTGCCCGCGGCGACCGGCGTGGTGCTCTCGAACTGGGAGATCTGACCCGCTGTGCGACCGTTACTTGGACGCCTTCCGGGCGCGCTCGCCGCGCTTGATGGCGCCGAGGATCAGGAAGAACACGCCGAGCGTGAGGAGCAGGTGGATGAGCCCCGGCGCGTCGAACATGAAGGTGCCGGCCGCCCAGAGGACGAGCATCGCGATGCCGGCGAAGGTGATCAGATCCATCGGGATGGGTGACGGGAGGTCGCTGATTGACGGTGCGCGGGCCGACTCCTACATTCGAGCCATGTGCAGGACATGCAGTCGGGACGAAGAGAACTACTTTTTGAGCCGATAAGTCCTCAGAAGCGGATCCGACATCTCTGTCGACGCCATGCCCGGACGCCGGGAAGACGGAAATAGGGTGAGGGTC
>JAOUHR010000153.1 GCA_029884515.1 Gemmatimonadota bacterium | reverse complement strand
AGGACTTCCTCGCCGATCTCGAGGGCGCGGTGCGCAAGGCGCACGAGCGGGTGCGGGCGATCGCCGAGGACCGGACGCCGCCGGCGACGACGCTGACGATGGTGACGTTCGTCTGGCCGCGCGCCTACATCGTGCACGTGGGGGACAGCCGGGCGATGTACCTCCACAACGGCCGGCTGCGCGTGCTGACGCGGGACCAGACGATGGCCGAGGCGATGGTGGACGCGGGGGCGCTCACGGAGGAGCAGGCGGCGCGGTCGAGCCTCACCAACCGCCTGTACAGCGCGCTCGGCGCGGACGAGATGGTGCCCGTCGTCGGGCTCGTGGACTTCGTGCCCGGGGACGTGCTGCTGCTCTGCTCGGACGGGCTGACCAAGCACGTGAACGACCAGCGGATCGCCGAGGTGCTGGCGACGTTCGGGTCGGCGGAGGCGATGACGAAGGCGCTCGTGGCGGACGCGCTGGCGGGGGGCGGGACGGACAACGTGACCGTGGTGGTGGCGCGGATGGTCGGGTAGCGCCCCCGCCCGTTCACTCCCCCTTCACGGCGGCGAGCGTCCATCCGGGATCGGTCGCGTCGCGTCGGCCCCGCCCGGCGCTACCTGAGCGCGAGCACGCACGCCACGAACTGATCCACCGCGATCTCCGTCCCCTGGTGGCACCCCGACTCCCTGTCCGTCGTGCAGTCCGCCTCGCTGCATCGGGACGACGTCGAGGAAGCAGCCGAGGTTGGGGATCTCGGGGCCGTCGCCGACGGCGATGTCGATGCTGAAGATGCCTCCGGGCCGCACGTCGAGCTCGGCGCGCGCCACGCGCCCCCACGCCCTGGGCATATCCCACTCCTTGACGTGCTCCGGCCTGGTCAGCGCCTCCCAGACGAGACGCGGGGGAGCGTCGATGGTCCGCTGGCAGTTGGCATGCGGCGGCCCCGCCGCCGCAGATTAAGGAGTGGCCACCGCGCAACCGGTCATCGGGCCGGCGGAGTGGAACCTGCTGTGCGCCGCACTTCACACGAGCGGCCGCCGGGCGGAGCCACCATGAGCGTCGAAGTCACGGCATATTACGACGAGCGATCACGAGGCTGGGCGAAACAGTTCGCTTCGGGCAACCGCCGCATCGATCGCCAGCGCGCGCTGGTGTCCGCGGCGATGCGGCGGGACGCGAGACAGGTCCTGATCATCGGTTGCGGCATCGGAGACCTTGCGCATCACATCGCGACGCGGGTGGCGCGTTCCGCACACGTGAGGGCCACGGACATCAGCAGTGTGGCGGTGGCCATCGCCCGCCGGTTGCACGCGCATCGGCGGGTCGAGTACCAGGTGCTGGACGTGGTGACCGGGGAGGTCGAGGGGCAGTACGACGTCATCATCCTGCCCGACACCTACGAGCACATCCCGGCGTCGCTGCGGCCGACGGTGCACGAACGGCTGTCGCGTGCCATGGCGCCGCAGTCCATGTGCATCCTCACGCTGCCGAGCCCCGGTCATCAGCGCCATCTCGAGCGTCAGGGCGAGGGACTGCAGGTCGTCGACGAGATCGTCACCCTCGACGATGTGCAGGCGTTGGCGAAGGACGTCGGGGGCGAGGTGAGCTACTTCAACATGGTCCACGTGTGGCGCGCGAATGACTACATCCATGCGGTGATCGAACGCGGCGCGGCCGCGGAGGCACCGCTGGCCCGCGCCGACCGGACACCGCTGAAACGCGCCCCCGACGCCGTGTGGCGGCGGCGTCTGCTGCGCGCGACGGGGATCCGATTCCTGACGGGCCGGTTCCGCCAGTGGCGGCTCGGGCGTTTGCTGCGAAGCGTGGCCACGACGGACTGAGGGATCCCCTCGCGCTCCCCCCACCCCCACATGATGCGCCTCCTCGCCGCCTGCCTCATCCTGCTTGCTCCCGCCTTCGGCGACGCGCAGGCACCCCACGGCTACCAGGCCGACTTCACGCGCGAGGAGCTCGCCGCGCGCCGCACCCGCATCCTCGACGCGATCGGCCCCCAGTCGATCGCGGTCGTCCAGGGCGCCGCCGGGGTGCCAGGGTTCAGCGTGTTCCGCCAGTCGAACGACTTCTACTACCTGACCGGCGTGGAGTCGGAGCACGCCTACCTCCTGCTCAACGGCCGCAGCCGTCGCGCCACGCTCTACCTCCCGCATCGCGACGAGGACCTGGAGCGCGGGGGAGGGAAGATCCTCTCGGCGGAGGACGACACCTTGCTCGTCCGGCTCACCGGCATCGAACAGGTGCGCGGCCTCGAGCGGCTCGCGCAGGACCTCACGGGCGCCGACCTCCTCCGCCCGCCGGCGATGGTGCTCTTCACGCCGCTCGCGCCGATGGAGACCGGCAACGACAGTCGCGACGAACTGCTGGCGGGCCAGGCCCGCGCCGCCGCCGACCCGTGGGATGGCCGGCCGGCGCGCGAGGCGCACTTCGTGCGGCTCGTCAAGGAACGCTTCCCGCAGTTCGAGGTGCGCGACCTCTCCCCGACGCTCGACGCGATGCGCAGCATCAAGAGCCCCGCGGAGATCGCCTTGATCCGCCGCGCCACGCAGCTCGCGGGGCTCGGGATCATGGAGGCGATGCGGTCGACCGCCCCCGGCGTGTACGAGTATCAGCTCGACGCGGCCGCCAAGTACGTGCACTACGTGAACGGCGCGCGCGGCGACGCCTACCCCTCGATCATCGGGGGCGGGACGAACGCCTTCATCGGGCATTACTTCCGCAAGTCGGACGTGCTGCGCGACGGGGACCTCGTGCTGATGGACTACGCCCCCGACTACCGCTACTACACGAGTGACGTCACGCGCATCTGGCCGGTGAACGGCACCTACACGCCGGCACAGGCGGCGCTCTACGAGTTCATCGTCGCGTATCGCGACGCGTTCTTCCGCCACATCCGGCCGGGCGTCACCGCCGACGAGGTGCTCGACCGCGCCGCCGCGGACATGAAGCAGTGGCTCGTGGGCAAGACCTTCGCCTCGCCCTCCCACCTGAAGGCGGTGCAGGAGGGGCTCGCGTTCCGCGGACACTTCCAGCACCCCGTGGGCATGGCGGTGCACGACGTCGGACGCATACGCGGCGTGCCGCTCCAGCCGGGGATGGTGTTCACGATCGACCCGATGATCTGGCTCCCCGAGGAGCGGCTCTACATCCGGATCGAGGACGTGGCGCTGGTGACGGCCGACGGGGTGGAGAACCTGAGCGGCTTCGTCCCCTCGCGAATCGCCGATGTGCAGCGGACGATCGCGGAGCCGGGGCTGGTGCAGTGGCGCAAGCCGGTGCCGTAGGGGTTCGCTGACGGCCGCACGGGAAGGCTGACGATCGCCGCGAGGTATATCCGATCCTCGGCGGATGTTCGCTTGCCTCCACCGCCGCGCCGAGCGTACGCTATGGGCATGCCAGCCGTGCAGGACGAATGGACCGTGGAGCGGGCGCTCGCGCTGCCCGACGACGGGAACCGCTACGAGGTGCTCGACGGGGAGTTGTTCGTGACTCCCGCGCCGGCCTATGCGCACCAGGCGGCGCTGCGGGAGATCGATCGCCCCGTCGACGCATACGTGCGCGCGAACAACCTGGGTTGGGTGCTCTGGTCACCGGCGGACATCATCTTCTCGCCGCGCCGCCTCGTGCAGCCCGACCTCTTTGTCATCCCATGGGGGTCGGGAGTCCAGCCTCGTGCGTGGACCGAGGTGACGTCCCTCCTGCTCGCGATCGAAGTGATCTCACCGTCGACTGCGCGCGCGGACCGGCACCGCAAGCGGTTGATCTACCAGGACCAGGGCGTGCCCGAGTACTGGATCGTGGATCTCGATGCGAGGCTCATGGAGCGCTGGCGCCCGGAGGATGCACGCGGCGAGGTGATCACGGGGACGCTCGAGTGGCGGCCACGGCCGGAGATCGATCCGCTCCGGATCGACCTGGGCGCCTTCTTCGACGAGGTGGTGCCGCTCGGCGGGCCATGATGGCGCGCGCGGCGCGTCAGCCGCACGCGTGCGGTCCTACGGCTGCACCCCGCAGCGCGCGCTCCCGACCCCACGCTCGATCCACCGCACGATCGCTGGGTGGGGCAGGAGCGTCGCGCCACCGTAGACGTGCGGAGTGCCGGCGAGATCCCTCGGGAGCTTGTCGCGGCTCACGGCGCCCCGCGCGACCAGCAGGGGGACGACGAGCACGTCGGTGTCCGTCATCGCGCGCTGGAGCACGAGGAGTTCGCGCACGTGTCGTACCGCTTCGGCACGGACCGCGGGCGGCGCGTCGTCGCGCACCAGGTCGACGCGTACGTCGCGAAAGCCGGTCCAAACCCGCACGCTGTCGGCGACCGGGCGGAGATTCGCCATCCACTCGGCGTTGTCCTCCGCGCTGTTGGGCCCGTGTCCGACGATCAGCAAGGCGCGCCCGTCGGGCCTGGTCCCGAGGGAGTCCGCGAGTCGCAGGGCTCGATCCCGCAGCACGTGCGCGAGTTCGGGTGCGTCGTCCAGCGCCGGGGAGAGACAGACGGGCAGGCGCGTCGTCGGGCGATCGATCCCCGACATCGCGAGGTGATGGCGCATCTCCGCACCGAGTTCGCTCGAGTGCCCCGAGAGCCAACGCACCTGTTCGTAATGTCCGCTGTGGCTCGAGACCAGCAGGGGCACCACGACGATGGCGCTGGATCCCGCGCGCTCGAGCCGCGCGACGGCATCCTGGAAGCGCGTCGTCGATGCCGCCGGTCCCATCAGGAAGCTCACCTCCACCGGACCACCCGTCTGGGCGGCACCTGCGGTCGATAGGACCGCCGCGTTCCAGGTCGAGTCGCCGCCGTGGGCGACGACGAGGGTGCCGACCGTCCCGGGCGCCTGACCGAGCGCCTGCGCGGAGAACCCTGCGACTGTCAGGCAGAATGCGACAAGCAGTGGGAGTCTTGGTGTCATATCCTGCTTCTTTATAGCGAGTTACGTGGGATGAGAAGCTCTATCATCCATCGGAATCTCAAGGCTAACGGTAATCCAGACAAAATCAATAGGGTACAGGAAAGTGCATCGCCGACCGGATGCCTGGGTACGGTTCGCCGCGGCCTCGCCCTGGCGGTCCACCGGGACGGCCGCGCCACGCGCCTTCGTCAGTCGGAAGGACGCGCCTCGGGGACTTCGCAGGCGCGGCGCGCCCGGATGTTGAGCAGCGCGGCGAGGATGGCGCCGAACACCCCCGACAGGTCCGCGAGTCCCGTCTTCATCCATCGTCCCCAGGTCCGAGCCACGGTCCCACGCACCGCCACGCCGGTCGCGCCGCTCTACGACCTGCTCCTCTCCACGCCGGTGGCACTCCGCGCCGGTCCGCTCGAGGTCGCGAAGCCGCTGCTCCTCTGGATCAACGACGGCCTGATGGCGGTCTTCTTCTTCCTGGTCGGCCTGGAGCTCAAGCGCGAGGCGATGGTGGGACAGTTGGCGGACCGGAAGAGCCTCGTGCTCCCGGCCGCGGGCGCGATCGGGGGGATGCTCGTGCCTGCGGCGATCTACGTCCTGCTGAACCTCGACGACCCGGTGGCGCTGCAGGGCTGGGCGATCCCGGCGGCCACGGACATCGCGTTCGCACTCGGCATCCTGGCGCTGCTGGGGAGTGGCGTGCCCG
>JAOUHR010000151.1 GCA_029884515.1 Gemmatimonadota bacterium | reverse complement strand
CCCGAGTTCAACGGGATCCGGATCACGCCGTCGATCTACACGAGTCTCGACGAGATCGACACCTTCGTGGCGGCGGTGACGACGGCGATCCGGAAGGGGATCGCATAGGACGACAGCGCCCACGCGCCGCGTCAGTCCGCGTCAGTCCGCGTCAGTCCGCGTCGGCGCCAAGGGGTAGCGTCTCGATCCAGCGCAGGAGGGCGGCGCTCTCCTGCGCGGCGCGGAGCTGGCCGAAGAGACCGAGGGCGGTTCGCGCGTCGTCCAGGGCGGCGCGCGGCGCGCCGGCCGCCGCATGCAGCTCTGCCCGCGACCGCAGCGCCTCCGCTTCGTGCAGCACGGCCCCGTGCCGGCGCGTGCGCTCCACCGCGAAGTCGAGCAGGACGCGCGCTTCGCGGTGCCTGCCGCTGAGGGTGCAGGCCACCCCGGCGAGGCGCGTCGCCTCCGCCTCGCGCACCGGCTCACCGGCTGCGGCGAACTCCTCGGCGGCGCGCCGCGCCGTGGCCTCGGCGAAGGTCGCATCGCCGCGGCGAAGCGCCAGCTCCGCGCGTCCCATGCGGGCGATCGAGACGAGGAGTGGCTGCGCCGCGTCGCGGGCGAACTCCGCGCTCCGCTGCTCGAGCTCGTCGGCCTCCGCGAGCCGCCCGAGGTCGCGGATGGTGATCGCCATGTTGTGGAAGCACTCCGCCAGGCCACGCGTATTGCCCAGGCGCTGGTGCGCCGAGATGGCGAGGTGATAGAGGGCGAGTGCCCCGGTGCGGTCGCCCTCGATGTTGGCGATCGCCCCGAGGTTGTTCATGGCGCGCGCCACGAGCGCGTCGTCGCCGTCGGTGCGCGCGAGCTCCAGCGCCTCGGTGAAGCCGCGGCGCGCCAGGTCCAGCTCGCCGAGCGTGAAGTGCGCGGCGCCATTCAACACGGTGGCACGCCGCAGGCTCGCCCGGTCCTCGCTCGCCTCGATCAAGGGCAGCACGGAGGCGATCCACTCGCGCGCCTCGCGCGCCCGGCCGGTCCGCACCAGCGACTCGGCCAGCAGTGCCGCGGTCTCGGGATGCGCGTGGATGCGCGCCGAGTGCTGGAGCAGGAACTCGCTGGCCTCGGTCCAGGAACCGGCGGCGGCCAGGCGTTGCGCGCGCGCGCGCACCTCGCCGAGGCTGGGCTCGGGGGACATGCCGGGGCGGTCAGTCATCGCCGCCTCCGCCGCCGAGCAGCCGGACGAGCCGGGGACGGGAGATCCCGAGCCGCCGCGCCGCCTCGCTCTTGTTGCCGCCACAGGCGTCGAGCGCCTCGCGCACGGCGGCGGCGATGATGTCGGCCAGCAATACCGTCTGGCTGACGTCCGACGCGCGACCGTTGGCACCGACCGGCGCGAACTCGAAATCGGCGGCGTCGAGCACCGGCTTCGCGGCCAGGAGGATCGTGCGCTCGACGACGTTCCGCAGCTCGCGGATGTTGCCCGGCCACACCCGCTCGCGGAGCGCGCGCTCGGCGCCCGCGCTCAGGGTCGGCCGGTCGACACCATACTCCGCGGCGAACTTGCCAAGGAAATGACGCGCCAACGGCACGATGTCCTCGCGCCGGTTCCGCAGTGGCGGCAGCGCCACCGGCAACACGTTCAGGCGGTAGTACAGGTCCTCGCGGAACTCCCCGGCCTTGACCGCCGCCGCGAGATCCACGTGCGTCGCGGCGATGACGCGGACATCGATGGCGATCGACCTCGTGCCGCCCACCCGGCGGATCGTGCGCTCCTGCAGGGCGCGCAACAGCTTCCCCTGCAGCGGCAGCGCGAGGTGCCCGATCTCGTCGAGGAAGATCGAGCCGCCTTGCGCCATCTCGAACAGTCCCGGTTTGGTCACCGACGCGTCGGTGAACGCGCCCTTCTCGTGGCCGAAGAGGTCGCTCTCCAGCAAGTGTTCGGGGAGCGCGGCGCAGTTGATGTCGACGAACGGCGACTCACGGCGCGGCCCGTTGTAGTGGATCGCGCGCGCGATCAGCTCCTTTCCCGTGCCCGTCTCACCCGTGATCAGCACCGTCACGCCGCTGTGCGGGATCACCCGTGCGACGCGGTCGAGCGCCGTGGCGAGTGATCCGCTCGCGCCCAGGATGCCCTCGAATGTGTACTTGCCGGCCTCGCCCTCGGCGAAGGAACGGCGATTCTCTCGCGAGCGGAGTCGCTCCGCGGCCTCCTTCAGCCAGGAGCGCAGCAGGTCGAGGTCCTCGGGGAGCACGAACAGCTGGTCGGCGCCCGCCCGGATCACCGACGCCGTGAGGCGATGCCCGGCCTCGGCGGCGACCACGGCGAAGGCGGCGTCACTGCCGGCACGCATCTCCCGCGAGGCCCGCGGCAACGCCGCCTCGTCGCCACCGGCGCTGATGACGACCACCGCGCGCGTCGGATCCACGGTCGTGGGAAGCGTCGACGCCATCTCGAGCGTGAGCCCGAGCTCAGCGGCGAGCGCTGGCCAGAGCTCGCCGAACGAGTCGCTGATGGCCCGCACGACGAGGCTCGCCGGAGTCATCGTCCGCTCCGCGCCGCCATCGCGCTCGGTCTCCGCCCCGGACGCGCCACGGTCCGTCCCACTACCAGGCGATGATGTAGTCGGTGAAGCCTCCCACGTCGGTCTCGATCTCGTGCGACCCGATCGCGAGGATGCTGGCCTGCTTCACCCAGGGTGCCGCAGCGGTCTCTCGCCGCCAAACGGACAACAAGCTCTGGAGCGCGGTGTCACGGCTGTCGACGACGCCATCCTCATTGAGGTCGTCATCGGTCTCGAGGAAACTGAGCTTGAGCTTCGCGGGATTCGCCGTCGAGAAGCGGAGCCCCGAGGGGGCGAACGCGACGATGAGTCTCGTGGGGTCCGTGAGCGTGATGGTGATCAGGATCGAGTCACCGGGTGCGAAGGGCGAACCGTCGGGTCGAGTGAGGAGCGCGTCCTTGGAGACGCGGAAGCGGACGAAGACGGTCGAGTCGTTGCCCGTAGGCCGTTTCCGGTAGTACATGAAGGCCTCGCGGTCCTCGCCGGCCTTCGCGTAGAACGTGACGACGGGATTGGCGATCTCCGGCGCGCCGGCGGCCGCCCTCAGGGCGTTGACGCTGAAGCTGGTGTCGACCACGGTCGGCACCGGCCCGATCGGCGGCTCGACCGAACCCGACGAGCAGGCGGCGAGGAGCGGAAGGCCGCAGCAAGCGATTCGGCGAAGGGAAGAAGTGAACATCAGGCATGTCCGGACGATGGAGTCATGAAAGCGTCTCTGCTCGACTGAAGTGACGTCGACCTGGGACCGGGGAAGTGTACGAGGCTGGGGGATGCCGTGCACTCGGTTCTGTCCTGTTCCCAGACATACACCGTTCGGCGCCGAGCCGCTCCGAAGGAGCAGGCCCAGCGCCGGACGGTCGATCCTGCGGTCTCGAGCGTACTCAGGTCGCGGGGAAGACGCCGGAGACGATGACCACGCCTGCCGCCGTGCGAACCTCGGCCGAGAGCCCGGCCGCGGCCATCGGGACGGATTCGCCGAGCTGCGTGCTGAACGACACTTCCGCCTCGCCGAGCGCGTCAGTCGTCGCACCACCGACCTTCACGCCGTCCACGAAGAACTCGACGGCGGTCCCGGCTGGAATGTGTTCGACCTCCATCTCGAGCTCGCGCTTCGTGTTCCCGTCGCGCGTATCCCACTGTGCCTTGCCCTTGGCATTGCGATAGGGGCCGTCGGCCGGGGGTGTGAGCGACGCGATGAGGCGAACGCGGGCCGTGCTGGTGGATGTGGACGAACTGCCCCTCGCCGCGGCGGAGTTGGCCAGCGGATCGATGGGGGAAAGCGGACTGTCAGAGCAGGCCGACAGGGTGAGCGTGGCGATGATGGCGGCGGGTGCAATGAGTCGGATTCGCATAGGACTGGGGGCTGAGGATTGAGGGCTACGGACGGCGCTGCGTGATCACACCCCTCCATCCATGGCAAGACCGGAACCACGCCGGTGTCGCGCCATAACCCTTTCCATGTCAAGCGCTTACAAGATTCGCCCGCCAGCCACGGGTGTAACGAAACATTCCAGTTGCGTATCGGATCGACGCGACTCTCGCCGCGGAGTTCGACTCGAGGGAGGTCTGGCGGGGCACGTCTCCGGCGATGGACGGCGGCGCGGGCGCTGGTCGCGCCACCGGCGGCGACGCCGTGCTCGCTCGGTGCGTTGATGCGCGGCCCATCGTTCGCACGTGTCGCCCGGGGTCTGCTTACGGGGACCCCCTACCGTCGGGCGTAGTTATCCCGACTGCCCGCGGAACAGGGTGCCGCTACCGTGCGAATGGCCCCCCGCTCCCGGGGGCACCCAGGTGCGACAGGCCTGTCACGCGGGAGGCAGCATGACGAAGATCGGGAGAGCCGCCGCCGATGCGGCGCGGCACAAGTACGAGCAGGTGGAGACGGAGGTGCTTGCCGCCGAGGGCCGGCGCAGCATCAAGGCGAAGGTGGCCACCGTGAAGCGGGTCGCCCGCAAGGCAGCGAGGGTGGGCGCCATCGCCGGGACCGTCGCCGCCGCTTCGGTGGTCGTGCGCGAGGTGCGGAAGCGCCGCAAGCTGACATGACGGCCACCCCCCGGGTCCTCTGGTTCGAGGAGCTCCGGGCCGGCGATGTGGCGCGCGTGGGGGGGAAGAACGCATCGCTCGGGGAGATGACGCGCGAACTCGCCGCGGCGGGCGTCGTGGTGCCGGGAGGTTTCGCCACGACCGCCTCCGCGTTCCGAGCCTTCCTCGCGGAGAACGCGTTGGGTGAGCGCATCGTTGCGGAGCTCGCGGCGATGCACGTGGGTGCGCGCACACTCCGCGAGGCGGGCGCGGCGATCCGCGGCGCGATCCTGGGCGGTACGCTGTCGCAAGGACTGCGGGACGACCTCCTGGCGGCGTATCGCGAGTTGGGGAGGCGGGCGGGCGCGGACGACCTGCCGGTGGCGGTCCGCAGCAGCGCGACCGCCGAGGACCTGCCGGACGCGAGTTTCGCCGGCCAGCAGGAGACGTTCCTGAACGTCGTCGGGGAGGCCGCGTTGCTCGACAGCTGCCGCCGATGCTTCGCGTCGCTGTACACGGACCGTGCGATCGCCTACCGCGAGAGCAAGGGGTTCGCGCACGCCGGCGTCGCGCTCTCGGTCGGGGTGCAGCAGATGGTGCGGTCGGACCGCGGTGCGGCGGGCGTGATGTTCACGCTGGAACCCGACACCGGATTCCCGCAGGTGGTGCTCATCAACGCGTCGTTCGGGCTCGGCGAGCTGGTGGTGAAGGGCACGGTGGATCCGGACGAGATCGTCGTGTTCAAGCCGGCCCTCGCGCGCCCGACCTGCCGGCCGATCCTGCGGCGGAACCTCGGAGGCAAGGCGCGCACGATGGTGCTCGGCGGCGGCGCAGAGCCCACGCGGATCGTGGACACGCCGCCGGCGGATCGCGCGCGCTTCGCGATCACCGCCGACGAGGCGCTGGCGCTCGCGCGCTGGGCCGTGCGCATCGAGGACCACTACTCCCGGCTCGCGGGCCACGCGGTCCCGATGGACATCGAGTGGGCGAAGGACGGGCTCACGGGAGCGCTCTACATCGTGCAGGCACGGCCGGAGACGGTGCAGTCGCGCGTGGGGACGACGGGCCGCATCTCCTATGCGCTGC
>JAOUHR010000152.1 GCA_029884515.1 Gemmatimonadota bacterium | reverse complement strand
CGCAGATGAGCAGGTCCGCGCCCTTGGCGAGGTCGAACGTGTACGCGCTCGCGTCGGTCGCGATCGCCTGCTCGCGCACCAGGGCGCGCACCAGCCGGCTGCCGTCGCCGTCGCCGAGCACGGCGCCCAGCAGGCTCGCCGCATGCCAGCCATCGGCGCCGAATGCGGGGACGCGGAAGGCGAGGAGGATCCGCGGCGCCGCCACCGCGTCGGGCACCACCTCGCGCCGCCAGCTGCCGAACGTCGCGGGCACCGCCATCGGCGGGAGCGTCGGCCGCGCGCGGCCACGCGCGATGCCACCGAAGTGCCGCTCCACCATCGCTCGCGCCTCGCGCGGTTCGAAGTCGCCGGCGATGGTGAGCACCGCGTTGTCCGGCGCGTACCAGGTGCGGAAGAACTCGGCGACGTCCTCGAGGCTGGCTGCGCTGAGGCCCTCCATGGAGCCGATCAACGAGTGGTGGAACGGATGCTCCGGCGGGAAGCAGAGCGCGGGGAGGCGCTCCCACCAGGTGCCGTACGGCTGGTTGTCCACCGACCAACGGCGCTCGTTCTTCACCACGTCGCGCTGCGTGTCGAGCTTCTCCTGCGTCATCGCCGGCAACAGGCGGGCCATGCGGTCGGCCTCGAGCCAGAGCGCAAGCTCCAGCTGATGCGACGGCATCGTCTCGAAATAGTTCGTGCGGTCGAGCCACGTGGACCCGTTGAGGGTGCCGCCCGCGCGCTGCACCAGCTCGAAGTGCTCGTTGGCCGCGACGTTCGCGCTCCCTTGGAAGAGCATGTGCTCGAAGAGGTGGGCGAATCCCGTGCGCCCCTCACGCTCGTTCGCCGACCCCACATGATACCAGAGGTTCACCGCCACCACGGGGATCGCGTGGTCCTTGGAGAGCACCACACGCAATCCGTTGGGGAGCGTGTATTGCTCCACGGGGATCCGTGTCGCGCTCGCAGGCGCCGGGCCGCTGCGCGGCGCCGTCGCGGCCGTCGTCACCAGTCGAACAGCAGGGCGACCGGTGCCTTGACCGTCTCGCCGATGAAGTACGCGGGCTGGCGGAATACGCGGCCCCAGACCCCCTCGATGCTCGTGGGCGACGTGAGCACCTCGAGCCCGTGCCGCCGCGCGACGAGCGAGGCGCGGAAGAGGTGGAACGGGTCGGAGACGAGCACCACGCGCCTCAGGTTGCGCGCAGCGAGCAGCTGACCGACCGCGCTGAGCGACTGTCCCGTGGTGCGCCCCTCGTTCTCGAGCAGGACCGAAGAGTCCGGCACGCCTGCGCGGAGCACGTACTTGCGACTCACGGCCGCCTCGCTCTCGCGATCCCCCTCCGAGATCCCGCCGGTGAGCACGAGGCGCGGCGCCAGTCCGCGCGCGTAGAGGCCCACCGCGTGGTCGAGCCGCGCGCGCAGCACGGGCGAGGGCCTCCCCTGATACTGCGCCGCGCCGAGCACGACGATTGCATCCGCCACCGCGGCGCGGTCCCGCGAGGCGACGAACAGCACGCCGATCGCGGACGCGGTCCAGAGGAGTGCCGCGGCACCGGCGACGGCGAATGTCAGCCGTCGGCGCAGCGAACGGCGGGGCTTCACTTGCATCGCCGGAAGCTACCGAGGTGAAGAAGCCGAGGGTACGGCCGCGACGGCCTGGCGGCCGTCACCACGGGTCGCGTGGCGCGACGGCGTCCACCTCAGCGCGCGAGGCCGATCAGTGCGAGTGCGAAGGTATCGAGGTCCGCCTCGAGCGCCGGCGCTGGCATCTCGCCGTGCGGGGTGGCGGCCGCGAGTCCGTCGAGCTGCCGGAGCAGGATGCGCCCGAGCGCCGGCGCCGGGATGCGCGGCTCGAGCCCCAGGTCCCGGAGCACCGCCACGGCGAGCGCCGTCGCCGCCTGTTCGCGCGCCACCTCGGCGCGGCGCACGGCCGCAGGATCGACCTCGCGCTCCAACGCGAGTGCGTTCAGAAGGGCGGCGTCACTTCGCGTGGACGCATCCGAGAGGAGCCCCCGCCATGCCTCCATCGCCCGCGGTGCGCCAGAGGCCTCCTCGAGCCGCGCGGCCCCCTCCTCGCCCAGCAGCGCCACGAGCGCATCGAGGAGCGCCGACTTTCCCTGGTAGTGATACAGGAGGAGCGCCTTGCTCACTCCCGCCTCGGCCGCGATCGCCTGCAGGGTCAGCGCGCCGACCCCCGCGCGCGCGCCCAGCGTGCGCGCCGCCGCGAGGATGCGGCCTGCGCGGTCCGCCGCATCACCGGGTGACAACGGTCCCCGGCTCGGGAGCGGAGACGGCATAGCCGCGCTCCGTGAGGCGCGCGGCGAGCGCGTCCTGCGCGGGCGGCTCGCCATGCACAAGGAACACGTCGGCGAGGCGCGGGGAGCTCGCGCGCGCCGCGTCGAGCCAGCTGGCCAGCCCGGTGCGGTCCGCGTGCGCGCTGTAGCCGTTTATCACCTCCACCTGCGCGCGCAGCGGAATCTCCTCGCCGAACACCTTGATGATCTCGCGCCGCTCGACGATCCGCCGGCCCAACGTATGCTCCGCCTGGAACCCGACGATGAGCACCGTGCTGCGCGGGTCGCCGGCACTGTACGCCAGATGGTGCAGGATGCGCCCCGCCTCCACCATGCCGGACGCCGCGATCACGATCATCGGCCCCGACCGCCGCATCATCGCTTTCGACTCCTCGACCGTCGGCGTGAACTGTACGAGATCGAAGTCGAAGATCGCGGCGCGGTCCTTGTCGTGTTTGCGGACCATGGCCTCCGAGACGTCGAAGATCGTGGTGTTCTCGCGGAACACCGCCGTCGCCTCGCTCGCAAGGGGACTGTCGATCACGATCGGCACGCGGGGGATCTCCCCGGCATCGTGGAGCTGGTGGAGGTTGTAGAGCAGCTCCTGCGTGCGTCCCACCGCGAACGCGGGGATCAGCACGCGGCCGCCGCGGCCGACGGTCTCGCGCACCACGCGCCCGAGCTCGGCGCGCGCGCCCTCGACGCTGGTGTGGTCGCGGTCGCCATACGTGGACTCCATGATCATCCAGTCCACGTCCTCGAGCGGCTCCGGATCGCCGATGATGGCGAGCCCCGAGCGGCCCACGTCGCCGCTGAAGCCGAGCCGTCGCATCGTCCCGTCCTCCTCCCACTCGAGCGTGACCGACGCCGAGCCGAGGATGTGGCCCGCGTCCATGTAGCGCGCCCAGACGCCGGGCACCACCTCGAACCGCTCGCGGTAGCGGTGGGGCCGCATCTGGTTCATCAGCGTGGAGACGTCGCGCAAGGCGTAGAGCGGCTGGACGAGTTCCTTGCGGTGGCGGCGGAGGAAGTCGGCGTCCTTCTCCTGGATGTGCGCGGAGTCGGCAAGCATCACCTCGCAGAGATCGCGCGTCGCGGGCGTGCAGTGCACCGGGCCCGTGTACCCCTCCTTCACGAGGAAGGGGAGGCGTCCCGCGTGGTCGATGTGCGCGTGCGAGAGCACCACGGCATCGATGCGGTCCACCGCGTACGGCAGGCGGCGGTTCTTCGCGTTCACCTCGCTCCGGCGTCCCTGGAAGAGCCCGCAGTCGAGCAGGATCGTCCGGCCGTCGAGGTGCACGAGGTGTGCTGAGCCCGTGACCTCGCGGGCGGCACCGACGAATTGGAGGCGCATCGGAAGGAGGGGTGTGGAGGTGCCGGCGATGTGCCCCGCGCGCGAGGATCGCGCCCGGCGCCCCGCGTCAGCGCTCGGGTTCGGCCTCGCGCTCGAAGACGACCGTGAGCCGGAGGTCGTGCTGCGTCATGGTCGTGGGCGTCCAGCCGCCGCGGCTCCGCTCGTTGAGCAGGTCCGTGAGGGCATCCTCGTCCTCGCGTCCGTGGCGCGTGAGGCGGACGATGACGGCCTGATATTCTTTCATGGCGCCGAAGATACTAGCTTGTCGCCCATGCTCACCACCCCCGCGCTGCCGGGACTGACGGTCGTGTCGCACCCGTTGGTGCAGCACAAGATCACGCTGCTCCGCGACCAGGCGACGCCGAAGAAGATCTTCAAGGAGCTCGTCGACGAGATCGCGATGCTCATGGCGTACGAGGCCACCGCCGACCTCGCGCTCGAGGACGCCGAGGTGGTGACGCCGCTGGAGACGACCACCGGGCAGCGCGTCGCGGGCAAGAAGCTCACCCTGGTGCCGATCCTCCGCGCCGGGCTCGGCATGGTGGAAGGCATCCTCAAGCTCGTGCCGTCCGCACGCGTCGGGCACATCGGTCTCTACCGCGACCACGACACGCTCGAGCCGGTGGACTACTACTTCAAGGTGCCGGGCGACGCGGCGGAGCGGGACTTCTTCCTCCTCGACCCGATGCTCGCCACCGGCGGCAGCGCGGTGAACGCCGTGCATTCGCTCAAGCGCGCCGGCGCGACGCGCATCAGGTTCCTCTGCCTCGTCGCCGCGCCGGAAGGCGTGAAGCGCCTGCACGCGGCGCACCCCGACGTGCCCATCTTCGCCGCCGCGCTCGACCGCGAGCTGAATGCGAGCGGATACATCCTCCCCGGACTCGGTGATGCGGGGGACCGGTTGTTCGGGACGCGGTAGTTGGAGGTGTGAGGTGTGAGGTGTGAGGTGTGAGGAAACCGCCGCTGCGCCTCGATCTTGGCCGCCACGCCGACCACACTCCACCTCACAGCGCTCACCCCAATCCCGTTTTGCTCGCGTTCACGTCCTCTTGTCTGGAAACACGAAGGTGCGTATTGTTCGGCCCGTGACGCTCCCGCCCCGTTGATCGCAATCCGCCCCATCCCCACCGAATGCTGATCAACCTGCTGCCTGACTTCTTCGCCGTGCTGCAGAGCGCGGACCCGGTCGCAGCGTACCACCGCTACTTCGAGGCGCACCGCCAGATCCTCGCGGCGTACTGGCACAACTACGTCATCGAGCCCGCGGGCCCGCACTTCAACGAGGTCGTCCGCGAGACCGTCCGCGCCGATCGCGCGGACCTGCGCATCATGCTCGACCGCACCGACGTCGTCGCGCTCGCCAAGCAGGCCGAGTCCGCGTGCACGGAGCTCTTCGCTATCGACTCCACCATCGACGTCGTCCTGATGGCCGGCGTCGGTGCGGCGAACGCGGGTGAGCTCGTCGTGAACGGACGCGGGATGGCCTTCGTCTGCCTCGAGCACTTCACCAGCGTCGCCAACCCCGCCTCGCGCGGACTCGGCCTCGACCCCGAACTCATCCCGATGTGGCTCGCGCACGAGATCGCACACTGCGTGCGGTACACCTCGCCGCAGAGCCGCGCCGAGATGCGGCGCGTGGTCGCGGGCGCGGGCGGCTTCTATTCGTATTGGGACTCCGGGCGCCACGCGACGCTGCGCGAGCACCTCGTGAACGAAGGACTCGCCGTGCACGCGTCGCGGCAGCTCAGCCCGGGGCATGCGCCCTGGGAGTACTACGGATTCCAGCGGCGACAGTACGCGCGCGTCCGTGAACTCGAGTCGGTCCTCACGCGCGCCGTCGCCGACGACCTCGACCGCGCCGGGCTCGGCCTTCGCCTTCGCTGGCTCTCGGGCGGCATGAGCGACGAGGCCCGCACCGTCCAGCGCCATGTCCTCCCCGAGCGCGCCGGCTACTGGCTCGGCGCCAAGCTCGTCGAGGACGCCATCGCAGAGAAGGGGATCGCGTGGGC
>JAOUHR010000150.1 GCA_029884515.1 Gemmatimonadota bacterium | reverse complement strand
CGTGGTCGAGCAGCGGACGGCCGGCCACCGGCATCAGTCCCTTGGCCCCGCGTCCTGCGGCGGACCGCTGCTCCTCCGTGAGCGCCGCCTCCTCCTCGGCCCGCATGCGCGTGCCGAGTCCGCGTGCGAGGATCACCGCGGTGGTGGCGCGCATCACGCCACGCGCCAAAACCCCTTCAGCACGCGGAGCGCGCCCGCGCCGCTCACGACGAACACCACCGCCCAGAGCTGCATGAGCGCCGTGCGACCGGCGAGGAAGCTGCCCACGCCGAAGAGCGCGGCGTAGACGAAGAGCACGCCGAACACCCAGCCCAGCATCGCCTGCGGGATCGAGTCCGGCGAGGCACCGATGCCGGTGCGCGCGCGCACCGCCGTCCAGCCCGGCCCCGCCGGCCGCACGAGCCGGTAGAAGGCGTCGAGCACCTTCGGGTCCGTGGGCGGACCGAGGTAGACCGCCGCCACCCAGACCACCGTCGTGACCGCCACCGTCGCGAGGAGCGAGACGTGCGCCGCGACCTGGTATCCCATCCCGCGCGCGATCGCGAAGACGACCGCCGTGCCGAACGAGCCCACCATCGCCGCGATCTCCGCCGCCGCGTTCACCCGCCACCAGTACCAGCGCAGCAGGTAGAGCAGCCCCGTGCCCGCGCCGATCGAGAGGAGCAGCGTGAAGCCGGTGGACGCCGTGTCGATCACGAAGGTGAGCGCCGACGCCACGACCATCAGCGCCGCGGTGACGAGCCGGCCGACGCCCACGTAGTGCTTCTCCGTCGCGTCCGGCTTGATGAAGCGCCGGTAGAGGTCGTGCACGAGGTACGAGGTCCCCCAGTTGAGATGGGTGACGATCGTCGAGACGTACGCGGAGAGGAGGCCCGCGACCATCAGGCCGAGCCAGCCCACGGGGAGGAAGGTGAGCATCGCGGGGTACGCGATGTCGTGCCCGATCAGCTTCTGGTCGAGGTAGGGGAAGGCGCCGGCGATGTCGGTGAGCTGCGGGAAGACGAGCAGCGAGGAGAGCGCGACGATGATCCAGGGCCAGGTGCGCATCCCGTAGTGCGCGACGTTGAAGAAGAGCGTGCCGATGAGGGCGTCCTTCTCGCTCTTGGAGGCGAGCATGCGCTGCGCGATGTAGCTCCCGCCCCCCGGCTCGGCCCCGGGATACCAGACCGACCACCACTGCACCGTGATCGGGAGGATCAGCACCGTGAGCGTCACCGACCAGTTCGAGGTGTCGGGGAGGAAGTTGTAGGTCGAGGCGGGGAGCTTGGCGAAGAGGCCCGTCAGGCCGCCCACCTCGGGGCGCTGCAGCGCGAAGTACGCCGCGGCGAACGAGCCCGTCATCGCGATGCCGAACTGGATGAAGTCGGCGACGAGCACGCCCCAGAGGCCCGAGATCGCGGCGAAGCTCACGTTGAGTGCGGCGCAGATGAGCAGCGTCTGCCACATCGGCCAGCCGAGGAGCATGTTCGCGATCTTGGCGGCGGCGAGGTTCACCGTCGCCATGATCACGCAATTGAAGACGATGCCGAGGTAGACCGCGCGGAACCCGCGCACCACGCTCGCCGACTTCCCCGAGTAGCGGATCTCATAGAACTCGAGGTCGGTCATCACGCCCGAGCGCCGCCACATCCGGGCGTAGAACATCACCGTCATCATCCCGGTGAGCAGGAAGGCCCACCAGACCCAGTTGCCGGCGACGCCCCCCGTGCGCACGAGGTCGGTGACGAGGTTCGGGGTGTCGGTGCTGAAGGTCGTCGCGACCATCGAGACGCCGATGAGCCACCAGGGCGCCGCGCGCCCGGAGGTGAAGAACTCGGCGGTGCTCGAGCCGGCGCGCCGCGCGAGGAGGAGCGCGGGGATGAAGGCGACGGAGAGCGAGGCGACGACGATCAGCCAGTCGAACGTGGTCAGGCGCATGCTTCCTGAGGGGGGAGGTGTGAGGTGGGAGGTGTGAGGAACCGCGACTGCCTGGGGCGCTCTACCCTCTTGGCTTCTGCCACTCTCCCCTCGTGAAATCCGGGAACTTCATCGGGGCGCTGCCGGCGGCGACGGAGATCTGGCTCAGGGGCACCGGGGCGCTCCAGCTCGCGGCGTCGTACACGTCGTAGTCGGGCACGAGGCCCTCGCGCAGGCACTGCACGAGGCGCCAGGTCATCACGAAGTCCATCCCGCCGTGGCCTCCCTTCTTGCGCGCCATCTCGCCGATGTTCGTCCAGAGCGGGTGCTCGTGCGTCTTCTTCCACTCGTCGATCGGCTTGAACGACTCGCCGCCCGCCTGCCCCTCGACGTAGACGCGCGCCGGGTAGTCCTCGAAGATCCCCTTGGTGCCCTGCACCGCGTTGAGCCGCGAGTAGGGGCGCGGGTTCGAGACGTCGTGCTGCAGGAGGATCGTCCGGCCCTTCGCCGTCTGGATGAGCGAGGAGTTGAGGTCGCCCGTCACGTAGCGCTCCCGCCACTTCGGGTCGGCCTTGTCGGGAACGGTGGCCTCGCGGTGCAGCGTGAGCCCGCGCTCCATCGTGCTCATCGAGACGAGGCGCGTCATCCGGTCGCCGGCGTTCAGGTCCATGTACCACGCCACCGGCCCGAGGCCGTGCGTGGGGTAGAGGTTCCCGTTGATGCGCGTGTGCCAGCCCCGCCGCCAGAGCCCCTCGTCGCGCCCCTCGAAGAGGATCTCGCGCAGGTCGTGCAGGTACGCCGCCGCGCCATGCAGCACCTCGCCGAGGACGCCGTCGTGGACCATGCGGTTCACCAGCATCTCGTTGTAGCCGTAGTTGCAGTTCTCGAGCTGCAGGCAGTGCCGCTTGGCCTCCTCGCTCGCGTCCACCAGCGCCCAGAGGTCCTTGAGCGTCGTGCCCGCCGGGCACTCGGTGCCGCAGTGCTTCCCCGCGCGCAGCGCGGCCAGCATCACCGGCACGTGCCAGCTCCAGGGCGTGGCCGTGTAGACGAAGTCGATGTCGTCGCGCTCGACGAGCCGCTCGAAGTCGCGCTCGCCGTCGGTGTACACCGCGGGCGCGGCGAGTCCGGCGTCGGTGCACATCTTCACCGCGCGCGCGGCCTTCTCGGGGACGATGTCGGCCACGGCGGCGATCTGCACGCCCTCGATCGCGACCAGCTCGGAGAGGAGGCTCCGGCCGCGGAGGCCGGTGCCGACGATCCCGAACCGCACCGTCGCGCGAGGGGCGAACGGCACCCCCCGCATCGAGGCCCGCTCCGCCGGCCGCGGCGGCTCGGCGTCCGGGGAGGCGGCGGCGGTGATGGTCTCCGCGATGGCGGGCATCGGGGTCAGCGCGCCCGCGGCGGCCAGGCCCGCGCTGGTGACGAGTGCCTGCTTGAGCAGGTCGCGACGATTCAGGGAGTCGGACATGGGCGAAGTATGCGCGCTCCGTGCCGCGCCCGCGAGGGCACCGGCGATGGCGCCCGCCCCGCCCTCAGCTGCGGGGGACCCGCACCTCGGTGTGGTCGCCGACGGAGACCGACCCCGTCACCCCTTCCACCACCGCCGCATCCCCGATCAGCGAGTCGGTGAGCGTGCACCCCGACACCGTCGAGCCGTCCCCGATGATCGTGTCGCGCAGCGTGCACCCCTTCACCGTGCTCCCCGCCCCGATCACCACGTTCGGCCCGACGTAGGAGTCGCTCACCTTCGCCCCGTCCTCGATCCGCACCGGCTCGGTGATCTTCACGTTCGTGAGCCCCGCCTTCGGCACCCGCGCGCGCCCCTTCTCCAGCATCACCCGGTTGGTCTCGAGCAGCGTGTCGAGCTTCCCCGCGTCGTACCACCCGGCCACGTCGATCACCTTGATCTTCGCGCCCTTGTCGATCATGTACTGGAACGCCGAGGTGAGGAAATACTCCCCCTTCTGCGCCGGCTGCTTCAGGGTGTGCGCGATCCCCTCGTAGAGCAGCTTCCAGTTCCGGATGTAGTAGAGCCCGATGTTCGCCCGCTTGGAGATCGGCGTGCTCGGCTTCTCCACGATCCTGGTCATGTGATCGTTGGCGTCGGTCACCACCACGCCGAAGCGCTGGTAGTCCTCCACCTCCTTCGTCCAGATGATCCCGTCGTCGGTGCTCGTCTCGATCACCGAGAGGTCGGCGTCGAAGATCGTGTCCACGAAGATGATCAGCACCGGCTGGTCCACGTACGGCCGCGCCAGTTCCACCGCCCCCGCCGTGCCGTCCTGCACCTTCTGCTCGACGAAGACTCCGGGGATCCTGAACGCCGTGCGCGCGTGCTCCTCCACCACCCCCTTCAGGTGCCCGGTGATGTAGACCACCTGCTCCACGCCCTTGAGCTTGGCCACGTCGTCCATCACGTAGTCCATCACCGGTTTCCCGGCGACCTTGAGCATCGGCTTGGGCACGGTGTGCGTGTGGGGACGCAGGCGCGTCCCCTTGCCGGCCAGCGGGATGATCACTTTCACGGGGCGGATGTCCCTTCCCGACCGTAGCGGTCGGACAGTCGCACCACGTCGTCGAGGTGCGGGGTGGATGCCTCGAGCACGTCACAGTCGGTGACGGCCTCCATCTGGTGCACGGTGCCGGGCGTGTTGCGGAAGCTCTCGCCCGCCTTGAGCGTGACGTCCTTCAACGCATCCCCCTGCTTCACGCGGTAGATCATCTCGCCGCGCAGCAGGTGGATCGTCTCGTCCTTCTGGTTGTGGTACTGCACGGAGAGCGCGTGGCCCGCCTTGATGTGCAGCACCTTCCCCACGTAGTGCTCCGTGTGCGCCCAGATGGTCTCGTGCCCCCAGGGCTTCTGCACGAATCGCACGTCGAACGGGCCGGCCTTCGCGGTCATGAGAGCAGCTCCGGTGGGGAGGCGAGGATGCTCGAGGGCGTCGTCACGCACGCGCCGATGCACATCCCGCATCCGGTGCAGGCCGCGCCCACCACGGGGCGGCCGTCGTCACCCAGCTTCAGCGCGTCCGCCCCCACGGGGCAGACGCGCACGCAGATCCCGCATTCCACGTCGCGCCAGGTGATGCAGCGCGACTCGTCGATCGCCACCTTCGCGATCCGCACGTCCAGCCACTTCCACGCCGGCACCTCGAGCGCCGGCGTCGGGCAGGCCGTCGCGCAGGGCATCGTCTCGCACATGATGCACGCCTGCGTGGCGACGTCGAGCACCGGCGTCCCCGACGCGAGCCCCGCCGACGGCGGGAGGCTCGTGATCGCGTGCACCGGGCACGCCTCGCCGCACGCCCCGCACCGCGTGCAGGCCCCGAGGAACGCCGGCTCCGGCAGCGCGCCCGGCGGCCGCTGGTAGCGCTGCGTGGCCACCCGCTCGCCGATCGCCCCCACGGCCTCCTTCAGCGCGCGCTGCAGCCCGCGCGAGAAGAAGCCGCGCCGGTCCATCATCGGCCTAGCGCGCGGCGAGCAGGTGCGTGCGCAGCCGCTCGAGCCGGTGCTTCACCGACCCGTCCATCACGGTGTCCCCGACGCGCACCACCACCCCGCCCAGGATCCGCGGGTCCACCGCGAGGTGCGCCACCACGGTCTTCCGGAGCGCCTTGGTGAGCGACGCCGTGAGCGTCTCGCGCATGCCCGCGTCCGCCTCGCGCGCGAGCGTCACGCGCGCGTGCACGCGGCCCTCGGCCTCGTCGAGCAGCGAGTGGTACTCCACCGCGATCCCGGGGAGCAGCATCTGCCGG
>JAOUHR010000149.1 GCA_029884515.1 Gemmatimonadota bacterium | reverse complement strand
GTAGCGCGCTGAGGGCGATCGTCGCCGGGCATGGCGGCTTCGCGGCCGGGCTCCTCTCGGCCGTCGAGCAGATCACCGGGCTGTCGGATCGCCTCGTCCCCCTCTCGAACAACGGGCTCTCCCCCGCGGGCGTGGACGCGGCGCTCCGGGAGCTGATCGAGGCGTCGGGCACTCGGATCGTCTTCACCGACCTCCCGGCCGGGAGCTGCACCCTGGCGGCGCGCCGGATCGCGCGCGACATCCCGGACCTCGTGGTCGTCACCGGCGTGTCCCTGCCCACCTTGCTCGCGTTCGTGTGCGGGGCGGACGTCGACACCGCCGTCGGGCGCGGACGCGAGGCACTCCAGAGGCTCGAGGCCCCCCGTGGCACTTGACCTCTTCCGCATCGACGACCGGCTGATCCATGGCCAGGTGGTGGTGGGGTGGGGTCAGCCGTGCGGGATCGGGTTCCTCGTGCTGGTGGACGACGAGGTCGCGCGGTCGGATTGGGAGCAGGAGCTATACCGGATGGGCGTTCCGCCGGAGATGGACGTCTTCTTCGACTCCGTGGACACGGCAGTGCGGCGCCTGCCGGAGTATCGCAACGATCGCCGCGTGGGGATGCTGCTCACCGGCGACATCCAGACGATGGAGCGCCTCGTCGAGCGCGCGACCGACATCCGCGCGGTCACGGTGGGTGGCGTGCACCACAAGCCCGGTCGCGTCGCGCGTCTGCGGTACGTCTTCCTCTCCCCCGAGGAGGAGGCCCGCCTCCGCGCGCTCGAAGGCCGCGGAGTCACGGTCATCGCGCAGGATGTGCCGGGAGCGACGGCGATGCCGCTCGACCACCTGCTTCGCGGCGATGGGACTGGCTGATGGACTGGCAACTCGCGCAATACCTGCCGCTCGCCGTCCTCGGCGCGGTGCTCGGGCTCGACGTGGTGAGCTTCCCGCAGGCGATGGTGTCGCGGCCGATCGTCGCGTCCACGCTCGCGGGCGCGCTCCTCGGGCAGCCGGTGCGGGGGCTCACCATGGGCGTGCTGCTCGAGTTCTTCGCGCTCGAGTCCCTCCCGTTCGGTGCGTCGCGGTATCCCGAGTGGGGGTCGGCCGCGGTGGTGGGCGGCAGTCTCTTCGCCGCGGTCCCCGATGGAATGGCCGGAGCGATGCTGGTCTCGGCCTTCGCTGCGCTCGTCACCGCCTCGCTCGGCAGCTCGTCCATGGTCTTCCTGCGACGCTGGAACGCCATCTGGGCACGCGGCCAGCAGCGGCGCATCGCGCGCGGATCGGGGAGCGCGGTGGTCGCGCTCCAGCTCGCGGGTCTTTCAGCGGACCTGATCCGCGGCGGTGCGCTCACGCTGGTAGCCCTCGTGGTGTTCGCGCCGCTCCACTTCGCGATCGTCGGTACCTTCACGATGTCGCCCGTGGTCTCGCGTGCGGTCGTGGTCTCGGTCGCGTCGGCGGTCGGGTTGGCGGCCATCTGGAAGGTGGTCCGCACCACCAAGGGCGCGCGGTGGTGGCTCGCATTCGGCATCGGCGCCGGCTTCGTGATCGCGGGGAGCCTGTGACCGCGCCGGGCGCCACGCCCGTCGCGGCGGTACCGGCCTCCGCCGCGCTGGCGCTGCCGCTGCACGTGCGCGCGTCGATCCTGCTGCGCATGCTGGCGATCCAAGGCGTCTGGAACTACGAGACCATGCTCGGCAACGGCATCGCGTTCTCCATGGAGCCGGCGCTCCGCCGGCTGCCGGGGGGGCGCAAGGGCGCGGCCTATCGCACCGCCATGGCGCGGCACAGCGGCTACTTCAACGCCCATCCCTACTTCGCCTCGGTGGCGGTCGGTGCGCTCATCCGGGCCGAGTTGGACGGGGTGCCCGGGGAACAGATCGACCGGTTCCGCACCGCGGCACCGGGCCCCTTGGGTTCCGTGGGCGATCGGCTCATCTGGGCGGGCTGGCTGCCGCTCTGTTCGTCGATCGCGCTCCTCGCCTACGGGCTCGGCGCATCGCCGCTGATGGTCGTGCTCCTCTTCCTCGGGACGTATAATTGCGTGCATCTGGGCCTGCGCATCTGGGGGCTCAATGCCGGCCTGCGGCAGGGACTGCGGATGGCGCACGCGCTCGGCCACCCGATCCTGCGGCAAGGGCCGGCGTACGTGGCCAGCGCGACGGCGTTCCTGGCGGGGGTGGCGCTGCCGGTGGCGGCGCACGGGATCATCGGGCCGGGACGGGTGCTGCTGGGAAGCGTGCTCGCGGCGGTCGCCGCCGGGGCCACGCTGGTGACGCTGCTCCATGGCCGGTTCGAGGGGTGGCGGCTCGCCACGCTCGCCCTGGCCTCCTTCGTCCTCTATACGATGGTGCGCTGATGGCCGAACGAGCGGTCCAGGTGGTGAACTCGAACGGCATCCATGCGCGGCCGGCGGCCGAGATCGTGAAGGTCGCCGGCAGGTTCCGGTCGAACATCACCATCGCTCGGGACGACCTCGAGGTGAACGCGAAGAGCATCATGGGCGTGATGATGCTGGCCGCCGAATGCGGCTCCACCGTGCGGCTCCGCGCCGACGGCGACGACGCCGACGGTGCGCTCGAGGCGATCGCCCTGCTCATCTCCTCCAAGTTCGGGGAATCGTAGCGGCGTGCCCGCCACCATCCACGGGGTCTCGGCCTCGCCGGGGATCGTCGTCGGTCCTGCGCACCTCCTCTTCTGGGAGGTCCCCGAGGTGCGGTCGCGGGTCATTCCCGAGGAGGAGGTCGAGGCGGAGGTCACACGCTTCCACGCCGCCGTGGACCAGGCGCTCGAGCGGCTGCGCGCGATCCGGGAGCGGGCGGAGGAGAAGGCGGGCGCGACCGAGGCGGCGATCTTCGACGTCCAGATGGCGATCCTGCAGGACGTCGAACTCCGGTCGCGCGTGGAGACCCTCATCCGGCAGAGTCTCGCTGCGGAGAAGGCGTTCGACCTGGTGCTCCTGGAGTGGCGGGAGCATTTCGGGCGATCCACGAACCCGATGATGCGCGAGCGAGTGGGTGACCTCACCGACGTGCACATCCGCGTCGTCTCGCTGCTGCTCAACCTGCCCGACCACGACCCGCTCGACCTGGAGCCGGGTGCGAACGCGATCCTCGTCACGCACGACCTGACGCCGAGCCTCACCATCCAGCTCGACCGGCGCGCCATCGCCGGCATCGCCACCGACGCCGGCACGCGCACGTCCCACGTGGCGATCCTCGCGCGGTCGCTCGGGCTCCCCGCGGTCGTCGGCCTGATCGACGCGACGTCGAAGCTCGTCACGGGCGACCGCGTGATCCTCGATGGCACCAACGGCACGCTCATCCCGCGCCCGACCGCCGCCGTGCTCGCGCAGTTCGCGGCGCGGGCCGAGCGCGAGAAGGCGGCGCAGATGGAGCTTGCGGCGCTGGCGACGGCCGAGGCCGTGATGACCGACGGTACGCGGGTCACCCTGCTCGCCAACGTGGACCTCCCGGACGAGGCAGTGCCGGCGGCGGCGAGTGGAGCGGAAGGCGTCGGCCTCATGCGCACCGAGTTCCTGGTGCTGAATCGCACGGGGATGCCGAGCGAGGACGAGCAGGTCGAGGCGTACACGAAGGTGGCGAAGGCCTTCGGCGGGTACCCGGTGGTGATCCGCACGTACGACCTTGGCGGGGACAAGCTGCCGATCGGCGGATTCCCGGAGGAACCGAATCCGTTCCTGGGCTGGCGCGCGATCCGCATGTGCCTCGACGAGCCCGAGCTCTTCAAGGTCCAGCTCCGCGCGCTGCTCCGCGCCGCGGTGCACGGGGACATCCGGATCCTGCTGCCGCTCGTCGTGTCGGTGGAGGAGGTGCGCCAGGCGCGCTTCCTCCTGCAGGAGTCCGCCGCCGAACTCGAGCGCCGCGGGGTGCCGTTCCGTGCCGATGTGCCGCTCGGCGTGATGATCGAGACGCCGGCCGCCGCGATGTCCGCCGACTCGTTCGTGCACGATGTCTCCTTCTTCAGCATCGGCACCAACGACCTCGTGCAGTACACGCTGGCCGTCGACCGGGGGAACGCATCGCTCGTCACGCGCTTCACGCCGCTGCATCCGGCGGTGCTGCGGCTCATCGCCCGCGCCGTGGACGTGGGGCGCGGCGCGAACCTGGAGGTGTCGGTCTGCGGGGAGATGGCGTCGCAACCGCTCATGGCGTACGCACTCCTGGGGCTCGGGATCCGGACCCTGAGCGTGGCGGCGCCGGGGATCCCCGTGCTCAAGCGCATCGTTCGCGGCGTGAACGCCACGGTGGCAGCCGTCGCGGCCAGGGCGGCGCTCGCCGCCGACACCCCCCGCGAGGCCGAGCAGCTGCTCCGGCAGTCGCTCGCCGACGAACTCGGCGAGGACTTGCTCAACGGGTTGCTGGGGCTCGCGTAGCGGCATTATCGTTCGGCACGCGATCAGCGAATGGCCGGCGTGACGCGCCGGCCATTCGTTTTCCACCCACCGTCAATCCCTCACTCCGTGCAGCATCGCCACCTCTTCACTTCCGAGTCCGTCACCGAAGGCCACCCGGACAAGGTCGCCGACCAGATCTCCGACGCCGTCCTCGACGCGCTGCTCGCGATCGATCCCGAGTCGCGCGTCGCGTGCGAGACGATGGTCACCACGGGCCTCGCGACGATCTTCGGCGAGGTGACGACGTCCGCGTGGGTCGACCTTCGCCAACTCGTGCGCGACACCATCAAGGCGATCGGCTACACGGAGGCCGGGATCGGTTTCGATGCCGACTCGTGCAGCGTGCTCAACGCGCTCGGCCAGCAGTCGCGCGACATCGGGCAGGGCGTGGACACGGGCGGCGCCGGCGACCAGGGGATGATGTTCGGGTTCGCCTGCGACGAGACCGAGGAGCTGATGCCGCTCCCGATCACGCTCGCGCACAAGCTCACGCACGCGTTGGCGGACCGCCGCAAGGACGGCACGTTGCCGTGGCTGCGCCCGGACGGGAAGTCGCAGGTGTCGGTGGTGTACGACCAAGGGCGGCCGGTGGAGGTCGACACCGTGGTGCTCTCCACCCAGCACGCCGATACGGTGAAGAACAAGGTCATCCACGAAGCGGTCACGCGCGAGGTCATCCACGCGGTGATCCCACTGGAACTCCGCTCGAAGCGGATGAAGATCCACATCAACCCGACGGGGCGTTTCGTCGTCGGTGGCCCGCACGGCGACGCGGGACTCACGGGACGCAAGATCATCGTGGACACCTACGGCGGCATGGGGCGGCACGGCGGCGGCGCCTTCTCGGGGAAGGACCCGTCCAAGGTGGACCGCTCGGCGGCGTACGCGGCGCGCTGGGTCGCGAAGAACATCGTGGCGGCGAAGCTCGCCACCAAGGTCGAGGTGCAGCTCGCGTACGCGATCGGTGTCGCGCAGCCGGTCTCGGTGATGGTGGACACGTTTGGCACGGGCGCGGCGTCGGAGACGGCGATCATGAAGGCCGTGTCGCAGCTCTTCGACCTCACGCCCAAGGGTATCATCGCCGCGCTCGACCTGAAGAAGCCGATCTACGGCCCGACCGCCGCGTACGGGCACTTCGGGCGCGAGCCGGTGAAGGTGGAGCGCCTGGGCAAGAAGGTCTCGCTCTTCACCTGGGAGCGGACCAACAAGGCTGCCGAGCTCCGCCGCGCCGTCCGCGGCAGCTGAGGGCACGATGGTCGAGGTGAC
>JAOUHR010000412.1 GCA_029884515.1 Gemmatimonadota bacterium | reverse complement strand
CGCGAACATCCAGGACGCGTTCAACGAGAACGCCGTGGAGATCCTCTCGCCGCACTACCGCGCGGCGCGCGACGCGAACGCGCTCACGATCCCGCCGAGCTATATCCCGGCGGACTACCGGGCGCCGAGCTTCCGGATCGAGAACACGGGGAAGGCGCCGGGGTGAGGCGAGGGTCGCGGGGAACGACCCCGCGTCCGTCAGCGGCAGGTGCGCGAAGGGCTCCGAGCCGGATGGCTCGGAGCCCTTCGCGTTGGGAGTCGGCGCGGCAACGGCCGAGAGCGGGCGACCGGACTCGAACCGGCGACGTCCAGCTTGGGAAGCTGGCATTCTACCAACTGAATTACGCCCGCGTGGCTGGAGTATACCCCGCCCCGCGGGACGGAACAAGCGCGACAGCGAGCGGTTGGCGCCGGCCCGGCTGGTCGCCGTTCGCCCGTTCAGGGGCGGCTCTTGACAGGATTCCGGGAGAGTCTTAGTGTATGGTTACACCAATACACTCGCCCCGTGTTCACCGGCATCGACTCCCGCAGCCCCACCCCCCTCTACGCCCAGATCGCGGACCGCATCCGCGTCGCGGTCGCGTCGGGGGAACTGACGCCCGGCGAGGGCCTCCCCTCGGTGCGGGCACTCGCAACGCGGCTCCGCGTGAACCCCGCGACCGTGGTGCAGGCGTACCGCGACCTCGAACGCGACGGGATCGTGGAGATGCGGCAGGGGGCCGGCAGCTTCGTCGGCGACGTGCCCGCCGAGGCGCGCGCGCGCGAACGCACCGCCGCGGCACGCCGCTTCGTCCGCCAGATGCTGACCGAGGCCGCCCGCCTCGGCCTCGCCCCCGCCGACCTGCGGGTCGCGCTCGACCGTGAACTCCCGGAGTCCAAGTGACCGACGCCATCCGCATCCGTGACCTCGCGTGGCGAGCCGGACCCGACTTCGCGATCCGCGCCCTCTCGATGACCGTGCCCACGGGATCCATCTATGGATTCCTCGGCCCGAACGGCTCGGGCAAGACCACCACCATCCGCCTCATGCTCGGCATGCTGCCGCCGGCCGACGGCACGATCGAGGTGTTGAGCCACGCGATCCCGCGCTTCGCGCACCGCGCGCTCGCGCGGATCGGGTTCGTGCCGGAGCGGCTCCATCTCTACCAGTCACTCACGGTGGACGAGGCGATCCGGTTCCACCGCGCGTTCTATCCCACCTTCGACGACGCGGAGGCGGAGCGGCTGCGCGGTCGGTTCGGGCTGCGCGAGGACCAGGTGATCGGGCGTCTCAGCAAGGGGGAGGCGGGGAAGCTCATGATGCTCCTCGCCCTCTCGCAGCGCGCCGAACTGCTGGTGCTCGACGAACCCACCGACGGACTCGATCCCGTGGTGCGCCGCGAGGTGCTGGCGGCGCTGGTGGAGTACGTCGAGTCGCAGCGGGCGACGGTCTTCATCTCGAGCCACCTGGTGCACGAGCAGGAGCGGATCTGCGACTGGGTGGGCGTGATGGATGGCGGTCGCCTCATCGCCGAGTTGCCGATGCAGGAGTTCAGGAGCGGGATCAAGCGGCTGCGCGTGGCGCAGGCGCCCACCGTGCATGACGCCGCGCCATTCGCCCTGCTCTCGCGCGAGGCGGTCACACTGCACGATGAGAACTGGGTGGTGCGCGGGTGGCAGCCGGCGATGCAGGAGTGGTTCCAGCGGGCCGGGTCCGAGGTGCGCGCCGTCCAGGACCTGGACCTCGAGGACAGTTTCGTCGAACTGCTGCGTGGGGCGCGCGGCACTGTGGAGGAGCGCCGCTGATGTTCACGCAGATTCTGTGGACCCAACTCAAGTGGACGCGCATCCCGCTCGCCGTGCTGGCGGTGGTCACCTTCGCCGCACCGGCGCTCGCCTGGCGCCTCGGCGCCGCCGGATACCAGGGCGCGGCGAGCGAGCCGATGGCGATCATGGTCGGCTTCAGCGCGATCGGCACCGTCCTCATGGTGACCGCCTGCCTCGCCGGATTCGTCCTCGTGGCGCACGTGTGGAACCTCGATGCGGCGGCGAAGCACGTCTACGCGCTCTCCCTGCCTCTCCCCTGGAGTCGGTTCGTCGCCATGCGCTTCGGCGCCGGTGCGCTCTCGCTCCTCATCCCCACGCTGGCGCTCTGGCTCGGGTCCCTCTTCGCGCTGATGATGGTGCAGGTGCCGCCCACGCTCCACACCTATGCGGGGACGCTCGCGCTTCGGTTCCTGCTTGGCGCCCTGCTGGCCTATGCGCTCAGCTTCCTGCTGCAGTACGTGGCGGGGCGGCGGGCCTCCGCCGTGCTGCTGGTGCTCCTGCTCTCCGGCGTCGTCGTCACATTCGTCCTCTCCGTGCTCGGCTACACGCGACTGCTGGACACCATCGGCCATGCGATCGTCGAGTGGCCGGGGCCGCTTGCCGTCTTCGCGCGTGACTGGAAGCTCGTCGATGTGTGAGCGCCTGGTCGCACCGTTCCTCGTCATGCTGGTCTGCCTCGCTGCGCCCCTTCGCGGCCAGTCCGCGGACGAGTTGCGCGTACGGTTGGAGCGTATTCGCGCGGCCTCACTCCGCGCCGACTCCGCCTGGCTCAGGGAACGCTCGCGCATGCGCGCGGTGCGCACCGCACGCGTGGTGGCGGGCGGGCGCGCGATCGCGTACGAGCCCGGTCCGCTGACCGCCGGCGACTCGGCGCGCCTGGCGGAGGGTCTCGTGCTCGGCCGAGCGAGG
>JAOUHR010000148.1 GCA_029884515.1 Gemmatimonadota bacterium | reverse complement strand
GAGCAGGCGCGGCAGATCTGGTTCACCGCCAACGGCCGCGAGCCCGGCCGCGATCCGTACTTCGAACACCTCTACCGCATCGGCTTCGACGGCAAGGGCCTCACGCTGCTCACGCCGGAACCCGCGAACCACACCGTCACGCTCTCGCCGGACGTTCGGTACATCGTGGACAGCTACTCCACGCCGGACACGCCGCCGGTGACCGTGCTCCGCGACCGCAACGGCAAGGTACGGCAGACACTCGAGCGCGCCGACATCACGGCGCTGCTCGCCTCCGGGTGGCGCGCGCCGCTGCCGGTCAAGGTCAAGGCACGCGACGGCACCACCGACATCCACGGCCTGATGTATCTGCCCACCACGCTCGACAGCACGAAGAAGTACCCGATCATCAACCACATCTATCCCGGTCCGCAGTCGGGGAGCGTGGGGCCGCGCTCGTTCGTTCCCGCACGTGGCGACAACCAGGCGCTCGCCGAGCTCGGGTTCATCGTGGTGGAGCTCGACGGGATGGGCACACCCGGCCGGTCCAAGGCGTTCCGCGACTACTACTACGGCCGGATGGGCGACAACACGATCCCCGACCAGGTGGCCGGGATGAAGGAGCTCGCCCGCGCACACGCCTACATCGACATCGACAACGTCGGGATCTGGGGCCACTCGGGCGGCGGTTTCGCGACGGCGTCGGCGATGTTCCGCGCGCCCGACTTCTTCAAGGTGGGGATCGCCGAGTCGGGGAACCACGACAACCGGAACTACGAGGATGACTGGGGCGAGCGGTACCAAGGGCTCCTCGTGCGCACGGACTCGAGCGACAACTACGCCGCCCAAGCCAATCAGACGGTGGCGAGGAACCTCAAGGGGAAGCTCTTCCTCATCCACGGCTTGCTGGACGACAACGTGCCGCCGTACAACACGACGCTCGTCGCCGACGCCCTGATGAAGGCGGGCAAGGACTTCGACATGCTGATGCTTCCGCAGGCGAGACACGGCTACGGCCCCGACGGAGCGTACATCATGCGGCGGCGCTGGGACTACTTCGTGACCCACCTGCAGGGGAACCTGCCGCCCAAGGAGTACCGGATCGGCGAACCGCGAATCGTGCCGTAGCACGGCGACGGCCGGCCGCGCCGCCTTACCGCACACATGGCCCGCACCGGCCATCCGCGGTGCGTGGTCACTGTCTACATACTTCGAGACCTTTCTTCCCGGACCTTCGATGCGACTGCTCGCCCCCGTCTCCTTCCTTCTTTCAGCGCTTGCCATCGCCTCCGTCTGTGAGGCGCAGCCGGGCGGCCCCGGCGGCGGCAACCGCGGCGCCCAGATCAAGCCGGGCGAGACGTGCCCGCCCGGTATGACGGAGGTGCGCCCCGGCAACTGCCAGGCGCCCACCATGACGCCGCCGAGCATCCTCGACTACCGCCCGCACTCGACGCTCGTGGTGCCGGATCACGCGGTGCCGAAGGCCAAGTTCCCCGCGATCGACTATCACGGACATCCGTTCCAGCAGCTCAACTCCGCCGAGGGCCTCACTGAGTTGGGCGACGCGCTGGATGCACTCAACATCCGCGTGATCGTCGCCGCGAACAACGCCTCCGGCGACGCGCTGCAGCGACAGGCCGCGCTGATCGCCGCGTCCCCGCGCATGAAGGACCGCGTGCGGCTCCTCGCGGGGATCAGCTTCCGAGGCGTGGGGCCTGGGTGGGCGGAGAAGGCGATCGCACAGCTCGAGGCGGACAAGGCGGCCGGCGCCGTGGGAGTCGGTGAGATCGGCAAGGGGCTCGGCCTCAACACCACGAAGGCCGATGGCACGCGCCTCCGCATCGATGACCCGGCCCTCGACGCGGTCTGGGCCGCCTGCGCGCGACTCAACCTGCCGGTCTTCATCCACACGGCCGATCCGCAGGAGTTCTGGAAACCGATCGACTTCACCAACGAGCGGTGGCTCGAGCTCGCGCTCTTCCCCAACCGGCGCTACCCCGCCGACCAGAACCCGAGCTTCGAGGAGTTGATGATGGAGCGCGACAACATGCTCCGCCGCAACCCGAAGACGACCTTCGTGATCGCGCACATGGGCTGGCACGCGAACGATCTCGGCCGGCTCGGCAAGATGATGGACGAGATGCCGAACCTCCTCACCGAGGTCGGCGCCGTGCTCTACGACATCGGACGGCAGCCGCGCACCGCGCACGACTTCTTCGTGAAGTACCAGGACCGCATCCTCTTCGGGAAGGACTCGTTCCAGCCCGAGGAGTATCCGTACTACTGGCGCGTGTTCGAGACGCGGGATGACTACTTCGACTACTACCGCGACTACCACGCGACGTGGAAACTGTACGGCATCGACCTGCCCGACTCGGTGCTGAAGAAGGTCTACTTCGGGAACGCGCTCCGGATCACGGCCGGGCTGCCCCAGGCGGACTGGCCGCGCTGAGCGCGGCGCCCGCGAGGTGCAGTCAGCGCATCGCGTATGTCATGAGGTAGAAGCTGACGCCCTGCGGCGAGATCACCCCGCAGAAGCGGCCGACGCCCGGGATGTCGCGGGGCGGCACGCAGAGCGTCGCGCCGAGTCGCTCGGCGAGCTGGGCACTCGCGTCCACGTCGCGCGACGTGAAGTAGACGCCCCAGTGCGAGTGCATCGCGCCCATCTCGGGTGTGATCGCCATCATGCCGGCGACCCATGTCTCGCCGAGCTTGAAGCTCGTGTAGGAGAAGCCGGGCATCTGCATCGTGTCGCTCGTCCAGCCGAAGAGCTTCTCGTAGAACGTCTTCGCGCGCGCCACGTCCGTGGTGAGCGCCTCGAACCAGCTGGGAGCGCCATGCTTGCCCGAGTCGACCGTGAAGCCCGTGCCGGTGCCGGGCTGCCAGAGGTCGAACTCGCCGCCGGTGGGATCGAAGCAGACGGCCATGCGCCCGCGGTCGCCGATGTGGAATGGGGGCTTGTGGGTGCCGCCGAGCGCCCTGATGCGTTCGCAGGTGGTGTCGGCATCGTCCACCTTGAGCATCACCCCGATGTAGGCACGCGTCCCCGGCGGCGTGTTCGGGTGCTGCTGGTCGAAGAGGCCTCCGAGGTCATGCCCCTCACACCGGATCACGTGGCCCATCCCCGGCATGTCGGCGTAGGTCCAGCCGAGGAGCGCCGCGAAGAAGGCGCGCGCCGCGTCGGGCTGCGGGGTGATCATGTTGATCCAGCAGAAGTCGCCCGTGGGCCGGATGCCGGAGGTCATCGGCGTGGTCCCCTGGGTGCGGCGCGCGCGCGCCTTCGGGGGGCGCGTCCCTTGGCAGCCGCCTGCATCGCGCGGGCGACGCGGGCCCTCGAGGCCGGGGTCCCAAACTGCCGCAGGGCGTCCCTCCCGATCCAGCGCGCCGTCCGGTCCGTCGATGTCGCGAGCGACGCCGCCACCGTGCGCGCCGCCGCACTCAGCCGCGTGTTCCGTTCACCGATCGCCCGCAGCGCCCAGTTCACGGCCTTACGCACGAAGTTCCGATCGTCGGTGGCTTCGCGCTCGACCCAGCGCAGCGCCAGCAGGAAGGGCGCGTCGGGCGAGGCGCGGTCTTTCCGCGCCAGGCTCGCGACCAGTGCGAACCCGGCCCGCTTCACGAATTCGGCACGCCGCTTGCCCCAGACCTCGGCCTTCCACCACGCGTGCGGCGTGCGGTCGAACAGGCGCATGCAGCAGGTGTCGCAGATGGCCCAGTTGTCGAAGTCGCGCGCCCACCGCTCCATCTGCTGGCCGGTGACGCGCGCCGGGTCGTCCACCAGCGCGGCAAGGATCCGCGCCTCGTGCCAGCCGGTCTCCCAGAGCAGGAGCGCGAGCGGATGGTCGGTACCGAGACGCGTTGCGATCTCGTGCAGGCGCTTGGCGGGGACGCCGAAGACCTTTGGCGCCGTGATGGCATAGCGCGCCATGCCCGCGCGGTTCCGCTCGCTGCCCCGGCGCTCGAGCTGGAGCAGGATGCCGGCGACGCGTTCCTCGGTCTCGTTCATCGTCATTCAACTACCGACGGACGAGGGTCGGCGTCAAGGGAGGTGCTTACGCGCCGCGCGCCACCCGGTAGTTTCGACGCCCATGACGATTTCCCCCCCATCCGCCGCGGCGCAGCCAGGGACGCCGGACCGCGTCGATTCGCGCGAGGAGACGCGCCAGCGGATCCGCGCCATCTTCGGCGGCTCGGTCGGCAACCTGGTCGAGTGGTACGATTGGTACACCTACTCGGCGTTCGCCCTCTACTTCGCCAGTTCGTTCTTCCCCTCCGGGAGCGACACGGCTCAGCTGATGAGCGCGGCCGCGGTGTTCGCGGTGGGGTTCTTCATGCGCCCGCTCGGCGGCTGGATGCTCGGGCGGTACGCCGACCGCCATGGCCGCCGGAAGGCGCTGATGGCATCGGTGCTCCTCATGTGCGGCGGGTCGCTGCTCATCGCGGTCACGCCCACCTACGGCACCATCGGGCTGGCCGCCCCAGCCCTGCTCCTGCTCGCCCGGCTGCTCCAGGGCATCAGCGTGGGCGGGGAGTACGGCGCGAGTGCCACCTACTTGAGCGAACGGGCGGGCCGCCGGCGTCGCGGGTTCTTCTCGAGCTTCCAGTACGTCACGCTCATCCTCGGCCAGTTGCTCGCGCTCGTGGTGCTGCTGGCGCTGCAGGCGCTGCTCACCGACGACGAGCTCCATGCCTGGGGATGGCGGATCCCCTTCGTGTTCGGCGCGGCGTTGGCGGTGGTCGCGATCTGGCTCCGCCGGTCGCTCGACGAGACCGCCAGCTTCCAACGGGCGCAGGCACTGGGCACGACCGACGCCTTCGGCCCCAACACCGGTCGGCCGCACGCGAGCGCTGCTGCCACCATCCGCGGCCTCCTCCAGCACAAGCGGGCCGTGGCGATGGTGTTCGGCCTCACCGCGGGCGGCGCACTCTCGTTCTACGTCTTCACGACCTACGCGCAGAAGTTCCTCGTCAACACCACCGGCTTCAGCAAGGCCCTCGCGTCGCAGGTGAACGCGGCGACGCTCGTGGTCTTCATGTGCGTGCAGCCGCTGTTCGGCGCGCTCTCCGACCGCATCGGCCGCCGTCCGATCCTCATCACCTTCGGCGTGCTGGGGACCGCCGGCACCGTGCCCCTGCTGATCGCGCTCGAGACCGCCGCGTCACCGCTCACGGCGTTCCTGATGCTGACGGGTGCGCTCCTCGCGGTCTCCTGCTACACCTCCATCAACGCCGTCGTGAAGGCCGAGCTCTTCCCCACGGAAGTCCGTGCGCTCGGGGTCGCCCTGCCCTACGCGATCGCGGTCTCGCTCTTCGGCGGTACGGCCGAGTACGTAGCCCTGGCGCTCAAGGAGTATGGCCACGAGCGCTGGTTCTACTGGTACGCGACGGCGATCATCGCCTGCTCACTGCTCGTGTACGTGTTCATGCCGGACACCAAGCGGCACTCGAAGATCGTCGAGGATTGAGGAGGTCGTGGCGCTCATGCACCGGCGCTACCTTTCCGCCGGGCGCTGTCGCCCGGCGGCCGACCCTCGGAGGATCGATGCGCCACCTGCGGTACATGCTGGGCGGGCTCGTGATGCTGGGCCTGTGTCTCGTGGGCTGCGTCTATGTCGCGCCGGCACGCACGACCGCGGCCGCGTACGGCTTCGAGCGCTGGCGGTCGGGGCTCGCGAGGAAGGCGGTCACGCTCCCCGACGGCTCGC
>JAOUHR010000147.1 GCA_029884515.1 Gemmatimonadota bacterium | reverse complement strand
AAGCGGTTCGAGATGGAGGACGAGCTCGACTTCTCGTTCGGCATCCAGAACATGGCGCGGTTCCGCGGCAATTGCTTCAAGCAGCGCGGCTGCGTGTCGGTGGTGCTGCGGCAGATCCCGTTCGAGATCAAGACCTTCGCCGACCTCAAGCTCCCGCAGGTGATTGCCACCCTCGCCGAGAAGCCGCGCGGCCTCGTGCTCATCACCGGCCCCACCGGCTCGGGCAAGTCGACGACGCTGGCGGCGATGATCGACAAGATCAACCGCGAGCGGCGCGGGCACATCCTCACGGTGGAGGATCCGATCGAGTTCATCCACCGGCACCAGGGGTGCATCGTCAACCAGCGCGAGGTGGGCACCGACACCAAGTCGTTCGGTAGCGCGCTCAAGTACGCGTTGCGCGAGGACCCCGACGTCGTGCTCATCGGTGAGATGCGCGACCACGAGACGATCCACGCCGGGCTCACGATCGCCGAGACGGGCCACCTCGCGTTCGCCACGTTGCACACGAACTCCGCGGCCGAGGCGATCAACCGCATCATCGACGTCTTCCCGAGCCACCAGCAGGCGCAGGTGCGGGCCCAGCTCGCCTTCGTGCTGGAGGGGATCATCACCCAGGTGCTGCTGCCGCGCCGCCAGGGGAAGGGGCGGGTGATGGCCGCCGAGATCCTGGTGGTGACACCGGCGATCCGGGCCCTCATCCGCGACGACAAGATCCACCAAGTGTACTCGATGATGCAGTCCGGCAAGAAGCACGGGATGCAGACGTTGAACGACGCGCTCTACCAACTGTACATCGCCAAGGAGGTCGCCGAGGACGAGTGCCTGCGCGTCTCCGGCGACCCGAACGAGTTCCTGCGCATGATCGGCAAGACCGCGATCGACGAGAGTCCCTCGGGCATGAGCCAGAAGCCTGGCTCGGGTCCGAGTGGACCCGGCCGTCGGTGAGCGCCTAGTCCCCAGGAGACCCCATGCCCGCATTCGCCTACACTGCCCGCACCGCCCAGGGTGAACTGAAGAACGCGACCATCGAGGCCGCGAGCCGCGACGACGCCGTCGCGCAGCTGCGCAAGCTGCGGATGACCGTCGTCAAGGTCGAGGAACAGGCCAAGGCCAAGTCCAAGACCAAGGGCGCGATCTCGATGCGCGACGTCGTGATCTTCACCCGGCAGTTCTCCACCATGATCAACTCGGGCCTGCCGCTGGTGCAGGCGCTCGACATCCTGTCGAAGCAGTCGGAGAACCCGGTGCTGCAGAACGTGACGCGGCAGGTGGTGTTCGACGTGGAGTCGGGTCATACGGTGGCCGACGCGCTCGCCCGGCACCCGAACGCCTTCACCGAGCTCTACGTGAACATGGTCGCGGCCGGCGAGGCCGGCGGCATCCTGGACACCATCCTGATGCGCCTCGCGACGTTCATGGAGAAGAACGACGCGCTCGTGCGGAAGGTGAAGGGCGCGATGATCTACCCGGCCGTCATCATGGCCGTGGCCGGCTCGGCCATCACCGTGCTGCTCCTCTTCGTGATCCCGACCTTCGAGAGCATGTTCGCCTCGGTGGGCCTCGCGCTCCCGCTGCCGACGCGCATCGTGATCGGCCTCTCGAACTTCCTGCAGAACTACTGGTGGGCCGTCGGCCTCGGTGTCTTCCTCGGCTTTCAGGGCCTCAAGCGCTACTACGCGACCTCCGACGGCCAGCTCGCCATCGACAAGATCCTGCTCCGCGCGCCAGTGCTGGGCGACGTGCTCCGCAAGTCGGCCGTCTCGCGCTTCACCCGCACACTGGGCACCCTCATCAGCTCGGGCGTGAGCATCCTCGACGGCCTCGAGATCACGGCCAAGACAGCCGGCAATCGCGTGGTTTCGGACGCCATCCTCGCATCGCGTGCCTCCATCGCGGGTGGTGACACCATCTCGGCCCCGCTCGCCAAGAGCCAGGTCTTCCCGCCGATGGTGATCTCGATGATCGCCGTGGGCGAGCAGACCGGCGGCCTCGACGAGATGCTCTCCAAGATCGCCGACTTCTACGACGAGGAAGTGGACGCGGCCGTCTCCGGCCTGCTCTCGCTGCTCGAGCCGATGATGATCGTGTTCCTCGGCGTGATCGTCGGCGGCATGGTCGTCGCGATGTACCTGCCGATCTTCGACATGATCAACGCGGTGCAATAGAGGCACAGGGGAGATGGGAGATCCGAGGGGGCGGCCCATGCGGGCCGCCCCCTCGCGTTTCCGGGACCGGCGTGCGTGGGTGTCCCGCAGGGTGCCAGGCCGCCACTCTCATGCGGGAGGCCGCCCCGGCGCCCCGGGTGAGTCCAACACCGTGCGGTGACACCCGTGAGACGGAGCGGGGTAGGGAGGATTATGAGACGCGTCGCCCCGTTCGTGTTCGTGTGGCTGGCCGCGCTCGCCGGTTGCGGAGGGCCGACCCAGGTGATGGGTAGCGTGCGCTTCGGTGAGCCGTTCGAGCTCAAGGTCGGCCAGTCGGTGGTCCTCGGCGAGCGACAGGAGACGCTGCGATTCCTGGCGGTCCTCGAGGATTCCCGGTGCCCGACTGACGCGCTCATCCAGTGTGTGTGGGCGGGCCGCGTCCGGTTGCGTGTCGCCGTCGCGCCGCTCAGCGGCGACGAGTTGCCACTCGAGCTCCACCTCGGCGACGAGCCGTCGAGCGCGGTGTTCGGCGACCTCCGTCTCGAACTGCTCGACGTGAAGCCGGCCGCGCGGCTCGACCTGATCCCGACGGGTGAGTATCGGGCGACGTTCAGGATCACGCTCGCCCGCTGAGGGTCGCTCGGGCAGATTGCGGGCATGACCATGCGCGGTCTTCGATTCCCGCTCCTCGCCGTCGTCACGGGCGCCACTGCACTCGCGGCCGCCTGCACCGCCAAGCCGGGCTCCGCGACGTCCGCGACGTCCGCGACGTCCGCGACGTCCGCGACGGCCGCGGCGCCCCGCCTCGACGGCGCTGCGCTGCCCGCGATCGATTCCACCCGCCTCATCGGCGACCTCTTCCGGCTGGCCGACGACTCGATGGCCGGCCGCGCGACGGGGACGCCGGAGAACGCCAAGGCCCGCGCCTGGCTGGTGGGCGAGTTCCGCCGGATCGGGCTCGCCCCTCCCGGTGGCGGCTACGAGCAACCCATCGCCTTCCAGCGGCGCGAGGGCGCGGACTCCACCCGTGGCGCCAACGTCCTCGGCCTCGTCCGCGGGACGCGGGACCCAGCGCGCGTCATCGTCGTGAGCGCGCACTTCGATCACGTGGGGGTGCGGAACGGCGAGATCTTCAACGGCGCCGACGACAACGCCTCCGGCACCGCGGCCGTGCTGGCGATGGCGGCGTACTTCCGTGCGCACCCGCCGCAGCACACGCTCCTCTTCGCGCTCTGGGACGCCGAGGAGATGGGGCTGCAGGGGGCGCGCTGGTTCGTGGCGCATCCGCCGGTGCCGCTCGCGTCGATCGTGGCGAACGTGAATCTCGACATGGTGTCGCGCAACGTCGCCGACGAGCTCTACGCGGCAGGTGCGGCGCCGTATCCGCAGATGCGCCCGCTGCTGGAGGCGCTCGAGGGGCGCGCCGCGGTGACGCTCCGCCTCGGCCATGACACCGGCAGCGGCAGCGAGAACTGGACGGACCAGTCCGACCAGGGCGCCTTCCACGCGGCCAGGATCCCGTTCGTCTACTTCGGCGTGGAGGACCACCCCGACTACCACAGGCCCACCGACGATCCGTCGCGCATCCAGCCGGGGTTCTACTACCGTGCGGTGCGGACGATCGCGTCGTTAGTGCAGGCGCTCGACGTCGCCGTCAGCGACTGGGGTGCGCGGTAGGCCCGGCGAGGTGGGCGCGCACCGCCGCCATGGCGGCCGCGGTGCGCGCTTCACCCACGCCCTGGACGGGCACCACGCTGCCGCCGAACGCGAGCAGGGTGCGTGCGAACGCCGCGTGCAGTTCCGCCCGCTGTGTCGGGCGGTCGCGCACGCCGTCTGCCGTCCACGGCAGGTCGGGGGCGCAGAGCAGATAAAGGTCGGCGACGCGTGCGCGCGCCGCCGCTTCGATCCACGGTTCGCAGTAGCCGTAGTAGTGGCGCGCGTAGACCACCGTGCTCACCAGGTCCGTGTCGCGGACGAGGAGCGCGGGCGCGCCGGCGCGGGCCTCGTCCTCGAGTGCGATCGCGAGCCGGGCGATCGGCGCGACGGTGGCCGCCGAGAGAGGTGCATCGCTCCCTTCCGCGAACAGCCGCGCGGCCTCCGGCGTCCACGGCGCTGAGAACTCCTCGGCCAGCGCGGCAGCGAGCGTCGTCTTGCCGCTGCACTCGGGGCCGGTGAGCACGATCGTGCGGCACCGCCCGTCGCGCGCGTTCACGCGGCCGCGGCCGCCGGCAGCGGCCGCTGGTGCGTCGCGGCGAGCGAACGGCGCCAGTCCACGAAGCCCTTCACGGCCAGCACGAGGAACACCGCGTAGAGCCCCGCGGTGAGGTAGAGGTCCTTGAAGATGAACATCGCCACATACACCACGTCCACCGCGATCCAGACGAGCCAGTTCTCGAGGAGCTTCCGCGTCATCATCCACTGCGCGAGGAGGCTCGTCACCGAGGTCGCGGAGTCGACCCACGGGAGTGCGGCGTCGGTCGTGCGCGCGAGCACGAGCCCCAGGACCAGCGATCCCGCGATCCCGATCGGGATGAGCCGGGCGACGTGGCGGCGGGTGGTGCGGCTCACCGGGAGCTCCGAGCGGTTCGCGCCGCCGAACTTCCATTGGTACCACCCGTACCACGAGAGCACGAAGTAGAACACCTGCAGCCCCATGTCGGCATACAGCTTCGCCTCGCCGAAGACGATGAAGTAGAGCGAGACGTTCACGATCGCGGTGGGCCAGCTCGCGATGTGCTCGCGCGTGCTGAGCCAGACGCTGACGATGCCGAAGGCGACCGCCGCCACTTCGAGGGTGTTCACGCTGGGAGGCTAACCGGACGGCCCCGCGGTGGACAAGACGCAGGACGCCGGGGCATCTTGCGATCCTCTTCATCGGGGATCCGCTCGTGATCGTACCGCTCCTGTTGTTCGCGCTCCACGCGCCCGTCGCGCCGACGGCGTGCGATGCATCCGTTCCTTCGCTGGGCGCCGCATCGCAGGCGACGCCGACGCGAGGCGCGCCCGCCGACACCGCGCTCGCCGCGCTCTACGCCAGTGGCCAGGACTTCGAGACCTTCCTCGCCGGCGCCCGCGCGCGCCGCGTGATGTGGCTGCGCCATGCGGAGGACGCGGTGGTGCCGGCCGACGTGCTCGCGCGCGCGCAGGCGATCCCCGGCCGCTGGCGCGTGCTCGTCGTCGCGGTGGACAGTTGCAGCGACTCCGTGAACACGATCCCCTATCTCGCGCGGCTGGTCGCGCTCGTGCCCGCGCTGGAGATGCGCATCGTGCTGCCGGGGCCGGGGCGTCCCGTGATGGAGGCGCACCGCACGCCCGACCGCCGGGCCGCGACCCCCACCATCGTGATTCTCGATGCGGAGGGCCGCGACGTGGGCTGCTGGGTGGAGCGCCCGCGGGCCCTGCAGGACCAGGCGCTCGCGGCGAGCGCGGCGGGCACGAGCGGAGAGTTCCTGCGCAACAAGCAGCAGTGGTACGACGCGGACGCCGGGGCCTCGACCGTGCGCGAGGTGGTGCAGGTGCTGGAGGCCGCCGCCGCGGGCACCCCGCGCTGCTGG
>JAOUHR010000146.1 GCA_029884515.1 Gemmatimonadota bacterium | reverse complement strand
CGAGGGGCTCGCCGGTGAAGGGATCCCATTCATCCTGATCGCCCTCGCGATGGCCGCGGCGGGCTACGCCGGCGCGCTCGCGCGCCGGTCGTGGCCACTCTGGCTGCTCGCCTTCGTGCTCACGCTGCTCGTCCTCTGGGTCGCCTACTTCTTCCGTGATCCCGAGCGCACCGGCGAGCGCGGCCCCGACCTCGTGATCTCCCCGGCCGACGGCCGCGTGATCGAAGTGGTCGAGGTGGATGAGCCCGCCTTCATCCAGGGCCGGGCGATCCGCATCTCCGTGTTCATGAACGTCCTGAACGTGCACGTGAACCGGTATCCGGTGTCGGGACGCGTGGCCTACGTGCATTACAACCCGGGCAAGTTCCTCCACGCCGCCGCCGAGAAGGCGTCGCTCGAGAACGAACAGAGTTCGGTGGGGATCCAGACGGAGCGGCACCGGGTGCTCTTCCGGCAGATCGCCGGCCTGATCGCGCGGCGGATCGTGACGTACAGCCGGGTGGGCGACGAGGCCGAACAGGGGGCGCGCATGGGACTCATCCGGTTCGGCTCGCGCGTGGACGTCTTCGTCCCCGTCGGCAGCACCATTTGCGCGCAGGTGGGCGAGCGGCCCGCGGCGGGCACGACGGTGCTCGCGGTGTTGCCGCGATGAGGCCCAAGCGCCGGCGCCGCCTGCCGCGGCCCTCGCTCGTGATGCTGCCCAACGGCTTCACGCTCGCGAACCTGTTCTTCGGCATCTTCGCCATCGTCGCCGCCTCGCGCGGACAGCACGTGCAGGCCGGCTGGTACATCCTCATCGGCGGCTTCTGCGACGCCCTCGACGGGCGGATCGCGCGCGCCACGAACACCGGCAGCGCGTTCGGCGAGGAACTCGACTCGCTCGTGGACGCGATCTCGTTCGGCGTCGCGCCCGCGCTGATGATGTACTTCGCGGTGCTGCGGCACTCGGGGTGGGACTGGATCCTGGTCTTCCTCTTCTCCGCCTGCGCAGTGATGCGACTCGCACGCTTCAATGTGGAGTCCTCGGGCCAGCCCAAGCAGGCGTACTTCAAGGGGCTGCCAAGCCCGGCGGCCGGCGGCACGCTGGCCACGTACTACTGGTTCAGCCAGACACCGCTCTACAACGAGTTCTTCATCGACTGGCCGTGGGAGACCATCATGCGGCTGCTCATGGTCTCACTGAGCTTCCTGATGATCTCCGACGTGCCCTACCCGGCGTGGCCCAAGCTCAGCTTCCGCACGCTGCACGGCACCCTCGGCATCCTGGTGCTCTTCTCTTCCGTCCTCGCCGCCTTCTTCCTGCCGAAGGAGTTCTTCTTCCCGGTGGGCGTGACCTACGTGCTGACGGGGATCGTGCTGGCGATCCTGCGCGGCGTGTTCGAGGTGCCTCCGCCGTTCGAGACCGCCGGCGCCCACCTCGAGGACGATGACGACGATGACGACGACTCCCTCACTGAGGAATCCCTGACGTGACGCCGTACCGTGTCTCCGTGCACATCGTCCCCCGCAAGGGGCTGCTCGACCCGCAGGGCAAGGCCGTGACCGACGCCCTCCATACCCTGGGCTTCGCGGCCGTCGGCGACGTGCACGTCGGCCGGCACCTCGTGATCGAGACCGGCGCCGCCGACGCGACCGCGGCGGAGCGCTCGGTGCGCGACATGTGCGCCCGACTCCTCGCGAACCCCGTCACCGAGGACTTCGAGATCGCCGCGGTGGTGGCGGCATGATCCACGCCGCACCGCATCGGGCCGGCGGGAGGCCCGCATGAAGGTCGGCGTCATCTCCTTCCCCGGCTCCAACTGCGACGAGGATGCGCTCCTCGCGGTCGTCGAGCATCTCGACGAGGACGCCGTCCTGCTCTGGCACAAGGACCACGACCTGCAGGGCGCCGACATCGTGATCCTGCCCGGCGGCTTCAGTTACGGCGACTACCTGCGGGCGGGCGCCATCGCGCGCTTCTCGCCGATCATGCAGGAGGTCGTCGCGCACGCGAAGCGTGGCGGCCCCGTGGTCGGGATCTGCAACGGCTTCCAGATCGCCTGCGAGGCGGGGCTCCTCCCCGGCGCGCTCCTCCGCAATGCGAGCCTTCAGTTCCGCTCGATGCCCGTCACGCTCCGCGTCGAGAACACGGAGACCATCTTCACCCGCGCCGCGGAGCCGGGCGCGCACCTCATCATGCCCATCGCCCATGGCGACGGGCGCTACACCGCCGACGAGGACGTGCTGGACCGGCTCGAGGGCGACGGACGGATCGTGTTCCGATACGTCGATGCCCTTGGCGCGGCGAGCGCTGCGGCGAACCCCAATGGCTCCATGCGCAACATCGCCGGCGTCGCCAATGAGACGGGCACCGTCGTGGGCCTGATGCCGCATCCCGAACGGGCACTCGAGCCACTGCTCGGCTCCACGGACGGCCTCGTGCTCTTTCGGTCGCTCCTGGCCGGCGTCCACGCCTGACCATCACCCGAGGATCCACCACCATGGCCATCGAGAACAAGCCGTCCCGCAACGAGGACGAGTACTTCGCCAAGCGCGACGCCGAACTGATGAAGGCGCAGCGCGCCAAGCTCGACGCGGAGCGGAAGTCCGCGGCGCGGAGCGTGCACTACATGAAGTGCCCCAAGTGCGGCGCGGACCTCCAGGAGGAAGAGCACAACCACGTGAAGATCGACCGCTGCCCGGAGTGCAAGGGGATGTGGCTGGACGCCGGCGAGCTCCAGTTGATCCGTGAGCACGAGACCGGCAAGGTCGGCGGCTTCATCAGCGACGTGCTGAAGGGACTGCACTTCAAGTGACCACGGCCGTTCCCCGCCCCGGCGACCCGGTGATCACGCCCGCGCTCGTCGCGGAGCACGGGCTCACCACGGACGAGTACGATCGCCTCGTCCGCATGCTCGACCGGACCCCGACCTTCACGGAGCTGGGGATCATCAGCGCGCTCTGGAGCGAGCACTGCTCGTACAAGCACTCGCGACCGGTGCTCAGGACCCTGCCCACCTCGGCGCCCTGGGTGCTGCAGGGCCCGGGCGAGAACGCTGGCGTGATCAGCATCGGCGACGGCCTCGCCGTCGCCTTCAAGATCGAGTCGCACAACCATCCCTCCGCCGTGGAGCCCTATCAGGGCGCGGCCACGGGGGTGGGCGGCATCCTGCGCGACGTGTTCACGATGGGCGCACGGCCCATCGCGATGCTCAACTCCCTTCGCTTCGGGTCGCTCGAAACGCCGCGCGTCCGATACCTCGTCGCCGGCGTCGTGAAGGGCATCGGCGACTACGGCAACTGCGTCGGCATCCCGACCGTCGCCGGCGACGTGATGTTCGACGCCGCGTACGAGGGGAACCCGCTCGTCAACGCGATGTGCGTCGGCGTGCTGCGGGAGGACGAATTGATCCGCGCCAAGGCGGAGGGCGTCGGGAATCCGGTGATCGCGGTGGGCGCGCGCACCGGCCGCGACGGCATCCACGGCGCCTCGTTCGCGTCGGAGGATCTCTCGGAGGAGAACGAGGCCAAGCGGCCGCGCGTGCAGGTCGGCGACCCCTTCACCGAGAAGCTCCTCCTCGAGGCATCGCTCGAGCTCATCCGCTCCGGGCACATCGTCGCGATCCAGGACATGGGTGCGGCGGGCCTGACGTCGAGCAGCGCGGAGATGGCCGAGCGTGGCGACGTCGGCGTGACGATCGACACGCTGAAGGTGCCCGTGCGCGAAGCCGGCATGACCCCCTACGAGATCCTCCTCAGCGAGTCGCAGGAGCGGATGCTCGTGGTCGCCAAGCGCGGGCACGACGCGCAGGTGAAGGCGATCCTCACCAAGTGGGACCTCACCGCCGAGGTGATCGGCGAGGTGATTGCCGAACCCGTCTACCGCGTCACCGAGGGCGATCGTGTGGTCGCGGAGTTCCCCGGCACGCGCCTCGTCACGGACTGCCCACAGTACCATCCGGAGGCGACGGAGAGCGCGGCCGCCGTCGCCCGCCGCGCACGCGACGTGCACGCCATCGCGCCCCTGGCGGCCGAGGCGGACCCCGCCTGGACCCTCGAGCGCCTCCTCCAGGCACCGACCATCGCCAGCAAGCAGTGGATCCACCGCCAGTACGATTCCACGGTGCGCACGAACACGGTGATCGGCCCGGGCGCCGCGGACGCGGCAGTGCTCCGCATCCGCGGCACCAAGCGCGCGCTCGCGGTCAAGACCGACTGCAACGGACGCTACGTCTTCCTCGACCCGCGCGTGGGCGGCCGCATCGCGGTCGCCGAGGCCGCGCGCAACGTCGCCTGCACCGGCGCGACGCCGCGCGCGATCACCAACTGCCTCAACTTCGGCAATCCCAAGAAGCCGGAGGTGTTCTTCCAGTTCCGCGAGGCGGTGTACGGCATGGGCGACGCCTGCCGCGCACTCGAGACGCCCGTCACCGGCGGGAACGTCTCGCTCTACAACGAGAACCCGCAGGGCGCCGTCTACCCCACGCCGACCATCGGCATGGTCGGGGTGCTGGAGGACGCGGCACACGCAACGCGGCTCACCTTCAGCGAGCCTGGTGACGCGATCGTGCTGCTCGGCGAGAACACGGACGAGCTGGGCGGGTCCGAATACCTCGCGTGGGTGCACGGGGTGGTGGCCGGGGCGCCGCCGGCCTGCGACCTCGGCGGGGAGAAGCGTCTGATCGACGCGCTGCTCGCGGCGATCCGAGGCGGGCACGTGCGCTCCGCGCACGACTGCTCCGAGGGCGGGATCGCGGTCGCGCTCGCCGAATGCTGCATGGCCGATCGCGATCGCCCGACGGGTGCACGGGTGGACCTCGCGCCGTGGCGTGCACTGCCGGAGCGTGCCGTGCTGTTCGGCGAGGCGCAGGGGCGCGTGCTGCTCTCCACCGCCGATGCGCCGGCTGTCCTCGCGCTGGCCCGGTCGCACGGCGTGCCGGCGCGCGTGATCGGGGAGGTCTTGACGGCCGAGCACGGCCTCCGGATCGCCGGCCTCGGGCGCGAGCTCAACGTGTCGGTGTCGCGCATCGCCGAGGCCTATCACGAGGCGCTCCCCCGCGCGATGGCACGCGCGGTGGCCGAATCCGTCACGCGCGACCCGGCGCTCGCCGGAGGGACGGCCTGATGTGCGGCATCTTCGGCATCAGCGGTCATCCCGACGCCGCGGCGCTTGCGCACCTCGGCCTCTACTCACTCCAACACCGGGGGCAGGAGTCGGCGGGCATCGTCTCGGCCGACCGGGGCGTGGTGCACGCCATCCGGGCGATGGGTCTCGTCTCGGACCAGTTCGCCCCGGAGGGGATGCGCGGGCTCACCGGCCCGCTCGCGATGGGCCACACGCGCTACTCCACCGCCGGATCCAGCACCATCGAGAACGCACAGCCCGCGCTGGTGCGCTTCAAGGGCGGCCACATCGCGCTCGCGCACAACGGCAACCTCACCAACGCGCCGGAGATCCGCCGCGACCTCGAGAATGAGGGCTCGATCTTCAGCTCGACGATGGACTCCGAGGTGATCGTCCATCGCCTCGCGAAGTCCCGCGCCGAGAAGCCGGAGGAGAAGCTCGCTGAGGCGCTTGCGGGCGTGGAGGGTGCCTACTCGCTGCTGGTGATCATCGGCGACACCCTCGTCGCCGCCCGCGACCCGTATGGCTGGCGTCCGCTGGTGATGGGCCGGATCGGGCATGCCGTCGTGTTCGCATCGGAGACCTGCGCCCTCGACATCAC
>JAOUHR010000144.1 GCA_029884515.1 Gemmatimonadota bacterium | reverse complement strand
CGCCATCGACCAGGCCGTGCCGCCATCCGCCGACGTCTGCCAGAACTGACGGACGCGCCCATCCGGATACGGCGTCCAGGTGACGCGCTGCCTGAGCAGCGTCCCGCGGGGATCCCGTGCCTCACCCTCGAGCACCATCGCTCCCCCCACGAGTCCGCCGCGCAGGTGCAGCACATCGCCACCGCTGCCCACCCAGTCCTGGCCCCACTGCCTCGTGCCGAGATCGTAGGCGTTCAGGCTCTGCCCCGTGTTGGCGTTCGCTCCGGTGCCGGCACTCGTCCAGTGCTCGTGCACCACGCAGCCCGAGACCTCGCTCGTCACGCGGTTGCTGCCGTAGACCGTCTTGCCGGCGCTGTCGGTCACGGTCCAGTCACCGAGCCAGAAGTCGAACTGCCGATGCTCACTCGCGCCGCAGCCCGGCGCTGCGTCCTGTGCGACGAGCGCCGTCGGCGCCAGCGCGGCGAGCGTGAACGCCAGCACTGATGCCAGGGGCAGCCGCATGCCGATCGCCCGCATCGTTCACTCCTCCTGACCACGAGCTTGAGTCCCGACCACGTCGCATCCACCGCACACACCTTCACGTCCACGAAGGCCAACGGGAGTGCTACCGCACGGATCAAGTCCTCCGTCACATCGGTCGCGACTCCGGAGGCCTTCTTGGGCCACGAGACCCAGACGGGCACCTCGGCCCGCAGCTTCCCGCGGAGCATCGGCAACGCCCGCTCCAGCTCCGCGCGCGACCGCACGAAGAGATGCACGAGGTCCGTCTGCGGTCCGCACGCGCGCGTGAAGCGCACGCCCGCGGGGATCGGCGCCAGCAGTTCGCGATAGCCGCCGGGGGCGTTCCACGCGCGCACCCGCGCGCCTGCGGCGATGCCGAGCTTCCTCGCGAGCGGCGTGCCGGAATCGCCAGCGGCGGCCGGCACTCGCTCAGGTCGCCTTCTTCACCTGCGCTTCCGGGTCGCGCTCGATCAGCACCGAGTAGTCGGTGGCGAGCACGGCCACCGCACCGACGGCCGCCCAGAACGGGAGCAGCGCCGCGCCGGCGATCCCGGCGTTGAGCGGCATGTCGAGGAGCACGCGTCCGTCGGGGTTCTTGAGCACCACGCGGCGGACGTTCCCTTCGTGGATCAGCTCCTTGAGCTTCGCCATCAGCTTGGAGCCGGACACCTTGAACTCTTCCATGCGACCTCCGTCGCGCGCGGTGGGGACTTGGGTCCGGGCGCCGCGCGGCGCGCCCTCGTCCTCCCTACGGGCATGCGCCCGGAAGGATTCCGGCGCAAGGGGCGCGCGCCCGGCGAGCCGCGCGCACAATGCCTAGCTTCTCACTCGTCCCATCGGCCCAGGCCGCGTTCCCACCCCCAAGAGCGACCCATGGCGAAGATCAGTGAATCCGAGTGGATCTGGAAGGACGGCGCCTTCATCAAATGGAAGGACGCCACCGTCCACCTCCTCGCCCACTCGGTCCAGTTCGGCAGCGCCGTGTTCGAAGGCGTGCGCTGCTATTCCACCCCCAAGGGCCCCGCGATCTTCCGCTATCCGGAGCACCTCAAGCGGATGTACGACTCCTGCAAGATCTACCGCATGGAGATGCGCTGGACCCCCGAGCAACTCACCGCCGCCACGCGCGAGCTCGTGCAGAAGAACACGCTCGACGCCTGCTACATCCGCCCGATGGTGCTCCGCGGATACGGCGCGGCCGGGATGGTGCCCCACGATTCCCCGGTGGAGACCTATCTCCCCTGCTGGCCGTGGGGCGCGTACCTCGGCGAGGAAGCGCTGGAGAAGGGTGTGGACGCCTGCGTCTCGAGCTGGCACCGCGTGGCACCCAACACGATCCCGGCGGCCGCGAAGATCGCGGGCAACTATCTGAGCGGACAGCTGATCAAGATGGAGGCGCTGCGGAACGGCTTCCACGAGGCGATCGCGCTCGGGCCCGACGGCATGCTCAGCGAGGGCTCGGGCCAGAACGTCTTCGCGGTGGACGGCGGCGCGCTCTACACGCCGCCCATCGACGGCACGCTCCTGCCGGGCATCACGCGCGACACGGTGATCACGCTCGCGCAGGACGCGGGGATCCCCGTGCACGTGCAGCCGCTCACGCGCGAGGTGCTGTACACGGCGAGCGAACTCTTCGTCTGCGGCACGGCGAGCGAGGTCACGCCGGTGCGCAGCGTGGATCGCCTCCCCGTGGGCGACGGGAAGGTCGGACCCATCACGCGGCGACTCCAGACACAGTTCCTCGACATCGTGAATGGTCGGGCACGCGACGTGCATGGTTGGCTCATGCCCGTCCGCGGAGCGTGAGGGGAACGTCCTCTCAGCAGGTCATCTCGGTGTGTCGGGTGTGTCAGTCCGAATCGCGTCGTACGGCAGGCCTCAGGGTCGGGAAATGTTCCCGGAACATCGCCCCGGTGCCGATGTACGACCCTTCAGGATCGCGTCGACGTCACCGTGATCCCTGAAGTCGCACCGAACCCCGGCGCATACGTCGAAGAGCGCCGGGAACGCAGGAGAACACATGATGCGCACGACCGTGGGATTCCGACTCGCGATGGCGATCGCCGCCCTGGGCATGGGCTCCGTGCTCGTGCCGGCGCCGGCCAGCGCCGCGCAGGATCCGTCGTCGGCCGATCTGCAGCAGGCGCCGCTCTTCACGGTCGACGAGCTCGACAACCTGCTCGCGCCCGTCGCGCTCTATCCGGACCCGATCCTCGCCGACGTGCTGGTCGCGGCGACGTTCACGGACCAGATCGCGCTGGCCGCGCGCTACGTCCGCACTTATGGCGACCGCGACGTCGACCGCCAGCCGTGGGACGTGAGCGTGCGGTCCGTCGCGCACTACCTGCCGGTGCTGAACATGCTGGCCGACCGCCAGGACTGGGCGATCGCCCTGGGCCAGGCGTACGCGATGCAGCCGGGCGACGTGATGGCGTCCGTGCAGAACCTGCGGGAGATGGCGCACGCCCAGGGCAACCTGGTCTCCACCGCGGAGCAGCGCGTGGAGTACGCGCCGCGCGCGATCCGCATCGTGCCGGCACAGCCCCGCGTGATCTACGTGCCGGTCTACGACCCGGTGGTGGTCTACTACCGCCCCGTGTTCTACGCGAGGGCGCGCACCTCGTACTGGTCGTTCGGGATCGCCTTCCCGATCGGCGGCTGGCTCAGCTATGACTGCGACTGGGACCGCCGCGACATCTATTACCACGGCTGGGACGGCTACGGCCGCTCCTACACCTGGTACAACGTCTCGCGTCCGTTCATCTCGATCAACACCGTGTACCTCCGGCCGCGGAACACGATCGTGGTGATCAACCACAACGTCGTGCGCCGTCACGTCGACTACACGCGCTTCGACCGGTACAACACGGTGCACCGCCAGGTGGCGTGGGACCGCGGCGGGCAGCGCGGCCGACGCTACGCCGCGGCGCCGTCCAAGCCCGCGAAGTGGAACGACGATCCGCGCGGCGGTGAGCGCGGCGGTGAGCGCACCGCCGACCGCGGCCGCTCGGGCGGCAATGGCGGCATCGATCGCTCGGGCGGCATCGATCGCTCGGGCGGCATCGATCGCTCGGGCGGCATCGATCGCTCGGGTGGCGTCGATCGCTCCGGCGTCGTCAACCGCGCCGGCGGCACCGCGCGTGGCGGCTCCGGCCAGGTCGGTGGCGGCACCGCCGACCGCGGTCGCGTGGCGGACGACCCGAACCGCGTGACCCCCACGCGGATCGGCGGGAACAACCGCCCCCTCTACGTGCCGCGTGGCACGGACGAGGGCACGCGGGGCGTGCAGCCCCGCTCGGCGGACGCGTTCAAGCCGGCGAGGACCTCCGCGTCGCAGGGCAGCGCGCCGCGCACCTCCTCGACGCAGCGCGGCACGGCCCCCGGGAGCTCGTGGCCCGGGAACGCCGCGCCGTCCACCTCGAATCGCTCGGCGGGCGCCTCTCCCCGCGCGAGCGGCACCTACTCGACGCCGATGAAGTCGCCGAAGTCGGGCGGTGCTTCTGCCGGCCGCTACACGCCGGCGCCAAGCGCGCCGCGCGCGACGCCAAGCGCACCGCGCACGTATGGCGGAACCTCGGCGAACGCCCCGCGCACGCGACAGGCGGCACCGGACCGAGTGCCGTCGCGCAGCGCACCGCAGGCGTCGAGCGCCCCGCGCGCCTCGGCCCCGCGTGCGTCGGCACCGCGTGCGTCGGCACCCCGTGCGTCGGCGCCCCGTGCGTCGGCACCCGCGAAGTCATCCGCGGGCAAGGCGCAGGGCCGGTCCTCATCGGAGGGCTCGGGCCGTCAGGCCAAGCCCTCGGGCAGGGGACGGCCGAACTAGGGCTGGATCGCGTCAGCCACCACTCGCGGGAGCCCTAGGGCTTCCGGATCGCAACGCCACCGCTGTCCGCCGGTGGCGTTGCGCTTTCCGGGCCCATCCCGATGCCGTCGATGCTCCCGTCCTCGAGCATCACGAAGCGCAGCACGAACGGCTCGGGCAGCGTCGTCATCGCAGACTTGCGCAGGTACTGCCGCCGGCCAGCGCGTCACGCCCGCCCGATCCGCGCGCCCGCGCCGGGCCGGTCCGGCCCGCCCTCAGCGCTGCGCGCGCGCGTCCTTCAGTCGCGTGAGCGCCGCGCGCGCCTCGTCGGCCGCAACGGTGCCGGGGTAGCGCTCGATCAGTCGCCGCAGCTCCACCAGGGCGCGGCCCTCGTCCCCGAGCGGACCGAGATACACGTCCACGATCTTCTGGCTCGCGTAGCGGACGAGTTCCGACGGCGCCCCCTCGAGGTCGCGCACGTACTGGTAGAGCGGCAGCGCCGCCGCGGCGTCGTCCAACGTGCGAAGGTGGAAGTCCGCCGCCTTCACCCAGACGCGCGCGTTCACCGGATGCTCGGCGCAGGCCTCCGCCCACGCGCGCGCGGCGCCTTCGAGGTCACCGCGGACCTCGATCGCCTGGATGTGCGAGAACGTCGGCGTGTAGGGCGTGGTGCGTCCGCTCGGCTGCACGATCGCCGTGGCGATGGTCCCGCCCGTGTGCACGAGGGCCCCCTGGATCGCACCCCCGACCGCGGCACCGGCCAGCACCAGCAGGATGGCCAGCGGCAGCGGTAGCGACGCGCCGCCGAGCCCGCCCACGAAGAGAAGCACCACCAGCACGGCACCCCCCGTCACGAGGGCGCCGGCCAGCCCGTTGTGGAGGAGGGTGATGAGCCGCATGGGCCCTAGTATCGCATGAACTTGACGAACTTCGCCACCAATCCACCGCGCAGGGGGCGAGCGAACGGGATCCCGCGGTCGAGCCCCGTGGGCCAGGCGGAGTTCCAGACCACATACAGGTCGCTGCCCGGGGAGGTCGTCCACCGCAGGCGGGCGTTCACCGCCGCGCGCTCCGACTGGTCGTCGAACTGCAGGAAGGCGGTGGCGGTGAGGCGCGGAGAGAATGCGTAGTCCCCGCGGAACCGCACGGTGTTCGCAATGAAGGCGCTGGCGGGGAGGCGGACGTCGTTGCGCGCGTACTCCAGCTGGAGCTCCACGTGCGGCTGCAGGCGGAGGCGCGCCGCAAGCGCGAGGTCGGTGCGGTCGCCGTCGTAGAACTCGCCCACCGATACGGTCGCATTCAATGAAAGGGGCCGCACGTTGGAGCCGGTGTACCTGGCCTCGACCCGGTCGAACCAGTACTCGCCCGCGAGGATCGTGTCGCCCGGCGTCAGGCCGAAGTCCGTGG
>JAOUHR010000145.1 GCA_029884515.1 Gemmatimonadota bacterium | reverse complement strand
GCGCCCTGCTTGGCGAACGCGTCGGAGAAGCGCCGCTCGCCGCCGAGTCCGGTGACGAGGAGCAGGTGGGTGCGCTGGGCCGCGAGCGGATGCGCGAGGGCCGCGACCCCGGCCAGCGCGAGCGAAGCCGCGAGCGACGCCGCGAGCGACGCCGCGAGCGCGGCGCGCCACACGCGTCGCGCCGAAGCCACCACGGGCGCGGCGCGCCTCACGCGAGCCCCCGCGAGCGGCGCACCGCCCATTCCGCGCCGAGCAGGATGGCCAGCGCGACGAACACCGCCGGCATGTCCCAGAGGTCGAGCGCTTCGCGCACCGTCACGCCGCTCTCGGTGTAGAGCACGTCGTCGGCGAGACGGCCGGCGTCCGCGAGCGGGTAGTAGCGCCCCCCGGTCTCCCGCGCCACGCGCTGCAGCAGCGGTGCGCGGAGCTCCGCCTGCTCCACGTCGGCGCCCTGGTCGTCGGCGAGCATCGCCACCGGCGCACCGCCCACCACGTCGCGCCCGCGCCGCGACTCCCCGCCCACCGAGTAGACCCCCGCCTCCTCGGCCACGAAGCGGCCGGTGTACATGCCGTTCTCCGTGAGCGACCACTCGAGCGGCACCTGGGCCACGCGTCCCGAGGGCGACTGCACGGAGGCGACCACCGACGCGTCGTTCACGTCGAGGAACTGTTCGTCGGCGACGCGCGCGCGGATCTCCACCGGCTCCCCGGGCGCCACCCGCTCGGGCGTCACCGTGAGCTCCAGGCGCTCGGGACTCTCCTCCGTGAGCGAACGCACGAGCTGGCGCCAGAAGGTGCTGTGCGTGACGTCGTCCACCGCGATCCCCGCTCCCATCTTCCACTGCCAGCTGTCCTGCGGCGTGAAGACGGTCGCGTTGCCCCGCCCGAAGCGTTGCGTGGCGAGCACGGGGAGGTCGGTGCTCTCCCCGTCCCGCCGCCCGGTGAGGAGCGCCGTCGCGCCGGGACGCAACGACCCGAGCGCGTTCACCACCGTGAGCGGCGGGAGCGAATCCCAGGCGCGCGCGGACGCCGTATCGGAGCCTCGGAGCTGCAGCGCCGGTTGCGCGGCGCCCGCCACGGTCGGTCGGATGCGGAGTTCGGTCGCCGGCCCCTCGACGTCGAGCGGCGAGCGGTCGAGCGCGAGCGGGATCACCTCGGCCAGCGGCGTGCCGCGGAACCCGCCCTCGGCGAGCGCGGCGCGCCCGCCGAGCGCAAGGAGGCCGCCGCCGCGCTGGTTCACGAAGTCGGCCAGCATCCGCAGCTGGTCGGGCGTGAAGAACGCGGCCTCGATGCTGCCGATGATCACGCCGCGATAGGCGTAGAGGTCCTCGCGCCGCGTGGGGAATCCGCCGGCGAGCTCCAGCGAGTCGCGCACGCCGAGGCGGAGGTACTTCCGCTCGGCGCTGCGCAGGAGGGCGACGAGCTGCAGCGCGCTGTCGGTGGCGATGGCGCGCCGGATGAACCCGAGCTCCGGGCGCGGCTCGCCCTCGAGGTAGAGCACGCGATCGGGGCCGCCGCGCACCTGCACGATGCCGTGCGCCTCGTTGTTCTCGGCGATCGTCTCGCGCGGGAGCACCGGCGCGCGCACCGTGATCCGGTGCGTGCCGGGCGCCAGGTCTGAGAGCCGGAGCCTGACCCGCGTGACCTCCTCGCTCGACGGCAGGGTCACCTGCTCCGTGGCGACGAGCCGGCCGTCCGCCTCCGCGGTGAGCGTCACCGTCTCGCCGCCCACGCCGCGGAGGCGGAGCGTCACGTCCGCCAGCAGGTTCGCACCGACGAGCGGGCGCGCGGGGAGGGCCACGCGCTCGATCGCCACGTCGCGCGGGAAGCGCTCGAGGCCCACGCCCACCGTATGCACAGGCACCTTGCGCGCGCGGAGCGCGAGCACCGCGGGTTCGAGGTCCTGTCCGCCGTTGTCGGCGCCGTCGGTCACGACGATCACGCCGGCGAGCGGCGTGCCGGCGAGCTCCTGCCGCGCGCCCTCGAGCGCGCGCGCCAGGTCGGTCCGCGTGCCGCCGCTCTGCAGCCCCGACGCGTCGCCGGCGGGCCGCACGTCGGCGGCGAAGCGATAGAAGCGGAGCGCGAATCGGCCGGCGAGGGAGCGCACCAGCGCGGTGGAGTCGGCGAAGGCGCGCTCCACCTGCGTGGCGCGCGAGTCGGCGCCGCCGTCCTGCAACGCCATCGAGCGGGAATCGTCGAGGAGGATCGCGAGCACATTGCGCTGTGGCACCGCGCTCGCGACCACGAGCGTGGGCCGCAGCAGCGTCGCGACGAGGAGCAGGAGCGCGAGTGCCCGGAGCGTGAGGAGCGCCCCGCGCTGCAGCCGCGTGACCCCCGTGACACGACGGTAGGTGAACACCGCGACGGCAATGGCCGCGAGCGCGAGCGCGCCCACCAGCCAGGGCGCCACCACCGGGCTCAGGACGACGTCCCCACGTTCCCAGACCCGCGACGGGTACTTGAACAGGAAGGTGAGGACGGCATCCATAGAGAGGGATACGCGGTGCGAGGAGCGGGCGCTGACACTTGCCCCGGCGATCGGGGCGGTCGACTGCACTTCCCGTTGCTATACCCGCTCGGCCTGCGCGAGATGCCGGTGCATGTGCCGCGCGACGATGCGGAATGCAGAGTATGCGTCGTAGGACACCCCTTTCGCGAAAGGGGATTCCACCCGCACGCGGTCGATCGGCAGGCCGTCGGCCGCCGCGAGCGTGCGCGCATGGGCCTCGAGGTGCCGCTCGAACTCGGCCACGACCACCGCCCGCGCGAGGTCGCCCGAGGGTTCGAAGCTGGACGGCGTCCTCGTCCGGCCGAGGCGCACCTTGCCGATGCCCGGCGCGGGGCCGAGCATCGCGGCGAGCATCCGCCCGAGCATCGTCGGGTGGAATCGGCCCGCGCCGTTGCGGCCGAGTGCGCGCGCCTCCGAGACGGCGTGCTCGAGCAGCGGCTGCATCGCGCGCGAGGAGAGGTTGAGGTGCGCGATGCACTCGGCCACCGACCACTGGTCCGGCGCGCTGCGCGTTGCCCACTTCGCGTCCGAGGTGGCCGCCATCAGGCGCGCGAACCGGCTGCGGGCCCGCGCGAGTTCCTGCTCGATCGCCTGCAGCTGCGGGTGCATCGCTCGCTCCGTGTGCGGCGGGAATGATGAAGATGCGGTCAGTGCCGGGGAGCGGCCAGCGCCCCGCCCTTCCCTCGTCGCGCGCCGGTGCGCATCATCCGGGACCACCCGTCACTCCCACGCTGAGAGCGAAATGCGGAACCGTCACGCCATCCCACTCGTCGCGCTCCTCCTTGCCGCCGTCCCCATCGCACTGGAGGCGCAGGACTCGCGCATCTACGCCGAACTCGACCGTCGCGTCACCGAGGTGAACGGCAAGGTCGTCGCCTGGCGCCGCGACATCCACGCGCACCCCGAGCTGGGCATGCAGGAGACGCGCACCGCGGCGCTCGTCGCCGCGCACCTCAAGTCGCTCGGCATGGAAGTGCGCACCGGCGTCGGTGGCACGGGCGTGGTGGGCGTGCTGCGCGGCGGACGTCCGGGCCGCGTGGTCGCGCTCCGCGCCGACATGGACGGACTCCCCGTGACCGAGATGGTGGACGTGCCATTCAAGTCGCTCGTCAGGACGAACTACAACGGCCAGGACGTCGGCGTGATGCACGCCTGCGGCCACGACAACCACGTGGCGATCCTGATGGGCGCCGCCGAGGTGCTTGCCGGGATGCGCCAGCAGCTCGCCGGCACCGTGGTGTTCCTCTTCCAGCCGGCCGAGGAAGGCCCCGGCGGCGCCGAGCCGATGATCGCCGACGGCGCGCTCGACAACCCGAAGGTGGAGGCCGTGTTCGGCCTGCACGTCTGGCCCGGCCCCGCGGGCGACATCATCTACCGCGAAGGGCCGACGCTCGCGGCCTCGAACACGGTGCACATCAAGGTGCGCGGCAGGCAGACGCACGGCGCCAACCCCTGGGGCGGCGTGGACCCGGTGGTGGTCAGCTCCCAGATCGTGCTCGGCCTGCAGACCATCGTGAGCCGGCAGATCAACATCACCACGGCGCCGGCGATCGTCACGATCGCGATGGTCCACGGGGGCATCCGGTCGAACATCATCCCGGACACGGTGGTGATGGAGGGCACGATCCGCACCTACGACATGGCCATGCGCGGGAGCATCTTCGAGCGCGTGAAGCGCACGGCGGAATCGATCGCCGAGGCCAGCGGCGCGACCGCCGAGGTGACGATCGACTCGGGCTACCCGGTCACCCGGAACGACCCGGCGCTCACCCAGCGGATGCTGCCGACGCTCAAGCGCGCGGTCGGCACGAACTCCGTCACGGTCGGCCCGCTCATCACCGGCGCGGAGGACTTCTCCTATTTCCAGCTCAAGGTGCCCGGGGTGTTCGTGATGCTCGGCGTCACGCCGCGCGACCAGGACTGGACGAAGGCGGCGGCGAACCACTCGCCGTACTTCTTCGCGGACGAGAGCGCGCTGCCGGTCGGCGTGAAGACGATGTCGTCACTCGCGGTCGACTTCCTGATGCCGCCGGCGACGCGCGCCACGCCGTGAGTGATCGCGGGCGCCCCGTCGTCCGTCGGCGCGATGACCGGCGGTTGAGCGCCGCGCGCTACGCGGCGAGGGCGTGTCCGCACGCCGTGCAGAAGCGCGCGTCCGCCTCCTCGACCGCCGTGCCGCAGCGCAGGCACGCGGCGGCGAGGTAGCGGCCGCAGTCGGAGCAGAAGAGCGCGTCCGGCTCCGGCCGCGGCCCGCATGAGGGGCAGGTCGTCGCCCGCGCCTTGACGCGCGCGATGAGGCGCTCGGCGGCATCGTCGGAAGGGACACCGGCATCCTGTTCCCGCCTGCCGGCCCGAGGCCGGAGCCGCAGCAGGCCGCCGACCAGGAGCAGCGCCCCACCGACCCAGACCCAGGTCATGAGCGGATTGAAGTCGATGCGCACATCGGCCTCGTCGGCGAACACGCCGCGGATCTGGAGCAGGACGTCCTGTCGAGCGGAGCGGAGGATCCCGACATCGGTGGTGGACTCGAAGGAGGGGGCGCCACGGGAATCCACATACTGGCGCTGTTCACTCGTCAGCGTGCGAGGGGGCCGGCCATGCATCTCGGCGCGGAACGTGACGGCCAGCACGTCGCGGTCGAGCACACGATACTGCGAGAGCCCGTCGTTGGTGAAGGTCCAGTCGCGTCCCCACGGGTCCCGGATCGTGACGGAGCCGCCGTCGGGGAGCGTGACCTCGTGGCCCTGGCGGAGCGTCGACCCCGCGATCGCGAATGCGGCCACCACGAGGCCCGCGTGCGCGAGGCGGCCGCCCCAGCGGTGTCGGTCGCGCGCGGCGCCGCGCGATCGACGCGTGGCCCGCAGCGTTCCGATCCCGACGCCCGCGAGCAGGAGGAGGCCGAGCAATCCGCCCGCCGAGCGGAGGGACGCGGCGCCTGCAGGGGTCCGCATGAGCGCATCGAGCGTCGGGATCGCGCCGGGTCCGGCGATGAACGTGCCGAGGATCGAGAGCGCGAAGGTCGCGACGACGAGCGCGACGTTCCAACGCTGCGGCTGGCCGCGCTCCTCCGTGATCTGGAGCGTGTGCACGAGTGCGGACGCCGAGAGCCACGGCAGGAACGCCACATCTTCCATCGGACCCCACACCCAGGCACCGCCGGGACCCGGCGCCGCGTACGCGCCCCACATCCCTGCCAGGATG
>JAOUHR010000143.1 GCA_029884515.1 Gemmatimonadota bacterium | reverse complement strand
ACGGCAACGTGACCTGGCTCGTGGCCGCGCTGGAGCGCGAGGGGCTCGTGCGGCGGCGCACCGCGCCGCACGACCGGCGCGCGGTGGTGGTGCGCCTCACCGCCGCCGGGCGGCGACATTTCTCCACGATGGCCCACGCCCACGAGGCGCTGATCGTCCGGCTCCTCGGCGGCCTCAGTTCCGCTGAACGGCACACCCTGCACACGTTACTCGGCACCTCGAAACAACACCTCCGCCGCCTGAGGGACACGCCATGACCGCCCCCGATCCGATGTCCGCGATGCGGCGTCCGGTCGCTCCCCGCACCTTCGACCACTTCTCGTGGAGCGCCGCGCACGACGGACGGGTGGGCGTGATCACGCTCAACCGGCCCGAGCGGAAGAATCCGCTCACCTTCGCGTCATACGCCGAGCTCCGCGACCTCTTCCGAGACCTGGTGTACGCGTCGGACGTGCGTGCGATCGTGCTCACCGGCGCCGGCGGGAACTTCTGCTCCGGCGGCGACGTGTTCGAGATCATCGACCCCCTCACGAGGATGGCGGTGCCCGAGCTCCTCGCCTTCACTCGCATGACCGGCGACCTCGTGAAGGCGATGCGCGCCTGCCCGCAGCCGATCATCGCCGCGGTGGACGGCGTCGCGGCGGGCGGCGGCGCGATCCTCGCCCTCGCCTCCGACCTGCGTCTCGCCACGCCGGCCGCGAAGACGGCGTTCCTCTTCACGCGCGTGGGGCTCGCGGGCTGCGATATGGGCGCCTGCGCGATCCTGCCGCGGCTCATCGGGCAGGGTCGCGCGAGCGAACTCCTGTACACGGGCCGCACGATGACCGCCGAGGAGGGCGAGCGCTGGGGGTTCTACAACGCGATCGTGCCGGCCGAGTCGCTGCTGGCCGAGGCGACGCAGCGCGCGGCCGCGCTCGCGGACGGCCCCGCATTCGCGCACGCGATGACGAAGACCATGCTGCAGCAGGAGTGGAGCGTCTCGGTGGACCAGGCGCTCGAGATGGAGGCGCAGGCGCAGGCCCTCTGCATGGGCACGCAGGACTTCCGCCGCGCCTTCGAGGCATTCGCCGCGAAGCGCACACCCGAGTTCAAGGGGAACTGACCGTGCCCACCGCACCGGGGTCGCACTACCACTGGCCCTTCTTCACCGACGGACACCGCACACTCGCCAGCGGCGCGGCCGCGTGGGTGACATCGCAGCAAGTGGACCATCGCGACACCGATGCCGCGTGCCGGCAATGGGTGCGCCGGCTCGGCGCCGCCGGCTTCCTGCGCTACACCGTGCCCAAGGCGTGGGGCGGCGCACTCGAGGCGCTCGACTCGCGCGCCCTCTGCGTGCTGCGCGAGACGCTCGCCGCGCACGACGGGCTCGCGGACTTCGCCTTCGCGATGCAGGGCCTGGGCTCTGGCGCGATCGCACTCGCCGGCACCGAATCCCTCCGCTCGGCCTGGCTGCCGCAGGTCGCCTCCGGCGGCGCGATCGCGGCGTTCGCGCTCTCCGAGCCCGGCGCGGGGTCCGACGCCGGCGCGCTCACCACGCGGGCGACGCGCGTGAACGGCGGCTGGCGGCTCGACGGCGAGAAGACGTGGATCTCCAACGGCGGCATCGCCGACTTCTACTGCGTGTTCGCCCGCAGCGACGCGGCGAGCACGGGCGCGAAGGGGATCTCCGCCTTCTGCGTGCCGGCCTCCACGCCGGGGCTCGAGGTGACCGAGCGGATCCCCGTGATGTCGCCACACCCGCTCGCGACGCTCCGGTTCACCGACTGCGTCGTGGCAGATGCGCAGTTGCTCGGCGAGCCGGGCACGGGCTTCTCGCTGGCGATGCGGACGCTGGACATCTTCCGCGTGTCGGTCGCGGCGGCGGCGGTGGGGTTCGCGCGCCGCGCGCTCGCGGAGACGCTGCGGCACGCGAGGACGCGCCCGATGTTCGGCTCCACGCTCGGCGGCCAGCCGCTGGCGCAGGCGATCCTGGGCGACATGGCCACCGACCTCGACGCGGCGGCGCTGCTCACCTACCGCGCGGCGTGGCAGCGCGACACACAGCAGGGGCGTACCACCGCCGTGGCGGCCATGGCCAAGCTCGGCGCCACCGAGATGGCGCAGTCGATCATCGACCGTGCGGTGCAGCTCCACGGCGGCGAGGGCGTGCGCGTGGGCAGCGTGGTCGAGCAGCTCTACCGCGACGTGCGCGCGCTCCGCATCTACGAGGGCGCGACGGAGGTACAGCGCCTGCTCATCGGACGGGAGCTGCTCAAGGAGCGTCGATGACGCGGGCACTCGGTCCGAGCGCGCACGTGGACGGCTGGGCACGGCGGCAGCTCCCGCCGCGCGAGGAGTGGCCCGTGATCAGCGACGCCCCGCCGTACGACTATCCCCGGCGGATGAACGCCGCCGTGCGGCTGCTCGACGACGCGATCGTGGAGGGGCACGGCGGCCGCGTCGCCCTCGTCACTGCGGGTCCGGGCGGCGCCTGGGTGGAGACCACGTACGCTGCGCTCGCCGCCGAGGTGGACGCACTTGCGCACGTGCTCGTGCAGGAGCTCGGCCTCGTGCCCGGGAACCGCGTGCTGCTCCGCGGCTTCAACGGCCTCTGGATGACCGTGGCGTGGCTCGCCGTGATCAAGGCGGGCCTCGTGGCCGTCACCACCATGCCGCTCCTGCGCGCGAAGGAGCTCCGCGTGGTGCTCGAGCGAGCGCAGTGCGTGGCCGCACTCTGCGACCAGCGGCTCGTCACCGAGCTGGAGCGCGCGACGGGGGAGCGCACGCCCCTCCGCGCCGTCCGCACCTGGGGAAGCGAGGGCCCCGACGCGCTCGAGACGCTCACCGCCGTGCACCGCACGCCCTTCACGGCGTGTCGCACGTCGAGCGACGACGTCTGCCTGATCGCGTTCACCTCGGGCTCCACCGGCGTGCCCAAGGGCTGCATGCACTTCCATCGCGACGTGATGGCGATGTGCGACGGGTTCTCCGCGCGGGTGCTCGGACTCGCCGCCGCCGACCGCTGCATCGGCACGCCGCCCATCGCGTTCACCTTCGGGCTTGGCGGCCTCGTCTGCTTCCCGCTCGCCGCGCGCGCGAGCACCGTGCTGGTGGAGAAGGCCACGCCGGAATCGATGCTCGAGGCCGTCGCCGCCACGCGCGCGACCGTCAGTTGGACCGCGCCGACCTTCTACCGGCAGATGGCGCTCGCGATGCAGCGGGAGCCGCGGCGCTTCGACACTTCGTCGCTAAGCGCGTCCGTCTCGGCGGGCGAGGCGCTTCCGGATGCCACGCGCACGCTCTGGCGCGAGACCACCGGCATCGAGATGCTCGATGGCATCGGCGCGACGGAACTCATCCACATCTTCATCGCGGCGGCGGGGAAGGACGTGCGCGCGGGGGCGATCGGCCGCGCCGTGCCCGGCTACGAGGTCGCCGTGCTCGACGACGCGCTCCGTCCCGTGCCCGCCGGCACCGTGGGACGGCTCGCGGTGCGCGGCCCCACGGGCTGCCGCTACCTCGCCGACCCCCGCCAGCGCGCCTACGTGCAGGACGGCTGGAACCTCACGGGCGACGCCTGCACGCTGGATGAGGACGGCTACGTGTTCTTCAGGGCGCGCACGGACGACGTCATCCTCTCCTCCGGCTACAACATCGGGGCGCCGGAGGTCGAGGCCGCGGTGCTCGAGCACCCGGACGTGGCGGAATGCGCGGTGGTCGGCGTGCCCGACGCCGACCGCGGGCAGGCCGTGAAGGCGTGCATCGTGCTGCGGAAAGGCGTCACCGGCAGCGACGCGCTGGCGAAGGCGATCCAGGACCACGTGAAGGCGACCATCGCGCCGTACAAGTACCCGCGTCTCATCTCCTTCGTGGAGACGCTCCCCAAGACCGACACCGGGAAGCTGCAGCGCTTCCGCCTCAAGGAGACCACGTGAGCGCTCGTCTGTTGAATCCCAAGGGATGGGCCGCGCCACGCGGGTACGCGAACGGCGTCTCGGCGAGCGGCCGGATCATCCTCGTCTCTGGCATGGTCGGCTGGGACGCCTCGCAGCGCCTCGTGCCCGGCGATCTCGTGGCGCAGGCGCGCCAGGCGCTCCTGAACATCATCGCGGTGCTCGCCGAGGACGGCGCGCGCGCGGAGCACCTCGTGCGGCTCACCTGGTTCGTCACCGATCGCGCCGCCTACCTGCGCGCCGCGGAGCCACTGGGCGCAGCCTACCGCGACGTGATCGGACGCCACTACCCCGCGATGTCGGTGCTCGAGGTGTCGGGGTTGCTCGAACCCGGCGCCGTGGTGGAGATCGAGGCGACGGCCGTGGTGCCGTAGCCGGCCTCCGGCGCGGGTGGCAGCAGGACGCGGAGCACGGCGCCGCCGCCCCGCGCGTTCTCGAGATGCAGGGCGCCCGCGTGCGCGGCGACGATGCCGCGCACGACGAAGAGGCCGAGCCCGCTGCCGCCGCTGGTCGGGCGCGCGCCCGTGAACGGCTCACCGATCCGGGAGAGGAGGTCCGCGGGGAATCCCGGACCGTTGTCGCGCACCTCGAGGGCCGCCTCGCCGCCCGGCGCCGTGAAGGTGCGGACCTCTATCCGCGGCGCGCGCACTGCGGCCTGCCCGAGCGCCACCGTCGCATTCGCCACCGCGTTCACCACCACCTGCACAAGGTTGGCACGATCCCCGAGCACGGGTGGGACGTCCCCCAGGAGCTGGCGGACCTCGGCCTCGTGCCCGAACTCGTGGAGCGCCGTGCGCAGTGCCTCAGGCACGATCGCCCGCAGGTCGAGTACCTCCAGCCGCGGGGCCGTGGTGCGTGCGTAGGCCCGCATCCCCTCCACGATCCGGCGGATGCGCTCGGCGGCCTCGAACGACTGCGCCAGCGACTCCTCCGCTTCGGCTGTTGCGGAACGCATGTGCACTTCCCGCAGTTCCTCGAGGTTGAGGAGGAGGTACTGGAGCGGGTTGTTGATCTCATGCCCGACGCCGCTCGCGATGCGGCCGAGCGCGGCGAAGCGCTCCCGCGCCACGAACGTCTCGCGTGCCGCGTCGCGCTCGTGCTCGGCCGTGCGTGCCTCCACCCGCAGCTGGTCGGAGAGTTCGGCGAGGCGCTCCGCGTTGGCGGTGAATTGTTGCAGCAGCTGGAAGGTGAGCGGCACGACCAGGGCGAGGTAGCCGAGTTCGCCGATGTAGATGAAGTCGAACCACCCCGCGGCGACCGCCATCTCCTCGAAACCGCAGAGCGAGAAGAAGACGAACCCCGCCAGCATCGCCCGGGCGAAGGGCACCTCGCGCCGGACCTGGCGCACCACCTCCGCGACACAGAAGAGGATCATCACCATCAGGACGGCGACGACGCCGAGGCCGAACGGCGAGAGTCGCGGGTGGATGAACGAGAGGTTGAGCCAGGGCACCCAGACGCGCTCGATGCTCCCCGGCGTCACGAGCGCCCTGAGCAGGACACCCGTCGCCCCGAGCGCGACGCCGCCGAGCGCCAGCCAGCGGATGCTCCGCGGGACCGAGCGCCAGCGGCCATGATCGTCCGCGTAGAGGTACCAGAGCCAGGCGGAGAGGTGGAGCGCGCCCACGAGGACGTTGGCGCGCGTCAGGAACTCCGTGTTGGCCTCCGGACGCGGCAGCACCTCGCCGAGGAGTCGGGCGAGGCTGTAGAGACCCGCGGTGACCGCGAGCACCCCCACGATCCGGACGCGCCGCCATCCGGGCGCGCGGGAGATCGCGAACGCGGTGACGATGGCCCCCGACTGCAGGGCCAGCGTGACGATGG
>JAOUHR010000142.1 GCA_029884515.1 Gemmatimonadota bacterium | reverse complement strand
TGACGACGCCGGCGGCCGGCGCTTCGCCCTCGTAGAGGTCGTGCGCGACGAGCAACCCGAATTCGAGGAAGTGCGACGCGGGGTCCTTGAGAGCGGCGACGCGCTCGCGCGCGGTCAGCTTCCCCTGGGCGTGTTGCTTCGCGGTGCGCGCCGCGCCCCCGCCCTCGCGCAACTTCTGTTCGAGCTCCCGGCACGCGTCGGCGAGCTCGCGGAGTCTTCCGGCCCCCACGGTCAGGCGTCCTGCGGATGGCGCGCGGCGAACCACTCCTGGATGTACGCCACGAGTGCGCCCGTGGAGGTGCCCGGCCCGAAGAGCTTGCCGACGCCCAGTGCCTCCAGCGCCTCCATATCCTCCTTCGGGATGATGCCGCCTCCCGTGAGGAGGATGTCGTCGCGCCCCTGCGCCCTGAGCAGCTCCTTCACGCGGGGGAAGAGGGTCATGTGGGCGCCGGAGAGGATCGAGAGCCCCACCACGTCCACGTCCTCCTGCACCGCGGCGGAGGCGATCATCTCCGGGGTCTGATGGAGGCCGGTATAGATGACCTCCATGCCGGCGTCGCGGAGCGCGGCGGCCACGACCTTGGCCCCCCGGTCGTGGCCGTCGAGGCCCGGCTTGGCGACGAGTACTCGAATGGGACGGGACATGGCGAAAAACCTAGCGTCCGGTGCGTGTGCGGGGGAGTCTGGACGCGGACGGAGGCGCACCGCGGGCATACCATCCACCACGCGCGCGGCGCGGTTCAGCCCCTGACCACCCGGATCGTGGCGGTCACCGGGAACTCCTGCCGAAGCCCTCGTTCCCCACCTTGATGCAGATCGGCCGCCCCGCGCGTCCGTCCCCTCCCACTGCGAATCGGCCGCTCCTCGATCGACGTCCTGGTCGAATATGCCTCGGACCGGGTGACGGGCCGTACCCGGTCGAACGCGTGCGAGACGTGACCGCAGTCGAGGCGCAACGCCATGGCCTTGCTGGACCCCACCACGGGACGGCAGGGGCCCGGGGTCGCGTCCACGGTCATGCCGTCGGGCGTCACGGTGATGGTGCCGTCGGACCCGACGCGTGTCGCGCGCTGGCACGATCCATCGTCGCGCCTATCCCTCGCGGCGGGCGACGAGCAGCATCTCGCTCGATCGCCGGGTGAGCGGCCGGTCGTTGAACGAGTCCCAGGCCTGCTCCACCACGAGGCCCGCGTCGAGCATGAGCTCCGACAGGCGCGTCGCCGTGTAGAGGCGGATGCGGTGCTCACGATGCTCCGTCGCGCCCCGTCCCTGCCACGTGGACGTGATGGTGAGGAATCCGGTGAGCGGGTCGAAGCTCCGGTCCTGCGCGATGAGCGTCCCGTCGCCGGTCGACCACCAGTCGCTCGCGAGGAACTTCGCCATCACGCCGTCACGGCTGCCTCCCTGCCAGAGCATCGTGCCGCCGGGCTTGAGCACGCGCGCGCACTCCCGGATCACGCGCGCGTCGTCGCGCGCGTCGGCGAAGAAGCCGAAGCTCGTGAAGAGGTTCACCACGGCGTCGAACCGCCCCGCCCAGCGCGCCGGGAGCTTCCGCATGTCGCCCCGCGTGTATCGCAGGCGCGCGCCGGAGCCACGCTTCCGCGCCAGCGCCAGGAGGTCCGGGGAGAGGTCGAGTCCGTCGACGTCGAATCCCGCCTCGGCGAGCAGATGCGCGTGCCGTCCCTGCCCGCACGCGAGGTCGAGCAGCCGCGCACCGGCAGGGAGTCCGAGCAGCTCGATGATCCTGGCAACCTGCCGCCGATCCTCGACCGGGTCGAAGAGCGGCTCGTACTCGCGCACGTATCCGGCGTCGAAGTACCGCTTCCACCACTCAGCTGCGGGTGGGAGACGCGGGGTGGGAGGTGTGGGGGAACCGCCCCGCCCTCTCAGCCCCCGCCCCCTCGGACTCTCACTCCTCCCCAATCCCCGGCCCCCTCTGCCGTCACCCGTCCACCGCCTCAGAAGAACACCGGCTCCCGATAGGCCCCGAACTCAGACTCGAGCGCCGCGCGGATCTCGTAGAGCGTGCAGTAGCTGCGGGCGCACTCGAGCATGGAGGGGACCACGTTCTCCTTGCCGGCCGCCGCCTTCTGCAGGCGCGCGAGGGCGGACTTGCAGCGCTTCTCGTCGCGGGTCTTCCGCAGCTTCGCGAGTGCGGCGGCCTGCGCGCGGGCGGCCTCCTCGTCCATCTCGAGCAGTGGGATGGTCAGCTCCTTCTCCTCCGTGACGAAGGAGTTCACGCCCACGATGAGCCGCCGGTGCTGCTCGATCTCCCACTGCTGCCGCGCCGCGGCCTCGGCGATCCTGCGCTGGAACCAGCCCGTCTCGAGGCCGGGCACCACCCCGCCCTGTTCCTCGATCTGCGTGAAGATCCCCTCCGCCTCCCGCTCCAGGTCGTCCGTGAGCTTCTCGAGGTAGTAGGAGCCTCCCAATGGGTCGACCACGTTCGGCACGCCGGTCTCGAAGGCGAGCACCTGCTGCGTACGCAGTGCGACCTCGACCGCGTGCTCCGTGGGGAGCGCGAGCGTCTCATCCATCGAGTTGGTGTGCAGCGACTGCGTGCCGCCGAGCACCGCTGCCATCGCCTGGTAGGCGACGCGCACGATGTTGTTCATGGGCTGCTGGGCCGTGAGCGTGACCCCGGCGGTCTGTGAGTGGAAGCGCATCACCCAACTACGCGGCGACTTGGCGCCGTAGCGCTCCTTCATGTGGCGCGCCCAGATGCGGCGCGCGGCGCGGAGCTTGGCGATCTCCTCGAAGAAGTCGTTGTGGATGTCCCAGAAGAACGAGAGCCGTGGCGCGAAGTCGTCCACGTCGAGCCCGCGCGCGATCCCGCGCTCCACGTAGGTGAAGCCGTCGGCGAGCGTGAAGGCGAGTTCCTGCGCCGCGGTCGCCCCCGCCTCGCGGATGTGGTAGCCGGAGATGGAGACCGTGTTCCAGAGGGGTACGTGCTCGGCGCCATACTCGAACATGTCCACGATCAGGCGCAGCGCCGGTTCGATCGGGAAGCACCAGGCGTGCTGCGCCATGTACTCCTTGAGGATGTCGTTCTGGACCGTCCCCCGGAGCAGTTCCGGCTTCACGCCCTGCTTCTCGGCCGCCGCGATGTAGAAGCACCACAGGATGATCGCCGGCCCGTTGATGGTCATCGACGTCGAGACCTGGTCGAGCGGGATCCCCTCGAAGAGCTGCTCCATGTCCGCCAGCGACGAGATCGCCACGCCGCACTTCCCCACCTCGCCCTCGGAGCGCGGATGGTCGGAGTCGTAGCCCATCAGCGTCGGGAAGTCGAAGGCGACGGAGAGGCCCGTGGTGCCGTGCGCGAGCAGGAACTTGTAGCGCGCGTTCGTCTCGGAGGCCGAGCCGAAGCCGGCGAACTGGCGCATCGTCCAGAGCTTGCCGCGGTAGCCCGTGGGGTGGATGCCGCGCGTGAAGGGATAGGCGCCGGGCACCTCGAACGCGCTGCCGGCCGAACCTTCGAGGTCGAGCGCGGTGTAGAGCGGCGCGACCTCCTTCTCGGAATTCGTGTAGGCGACGTCGCGGACGTCGCCCCGCTCGTAGCGCTTGCGCCAGGCGTCCACCTCGGCGCGGAGCTGCTCGAGCTCCTGCTGCATCGCGGCGACGGTCGGGTCGAGGTCTGGGATCGAGGTCATCGTGGATTCCCGGTGAGGGTGCCGGTCAGGGTGCCCGCCTCCACGCTCCGCGCGAGCAGCGTGTCGGCCTCGGCCAGCGGTGTCGTCTCCCCGCGTTCCAGCGCTGGGATCCGAGACTCCAGCCACTCCATGGTGCCGGCGTCGCTCCAGAGCCGACGCCGCACGCGTGCTTCCACCATCGCCATCACCCGCTCGCGCAGCCGGGCCCGACGGCGCTCCTGCAGGGCGCCGCTCTTCTCAAGGTACCCGAAATGACGCTCGAGGGCCCCCAGGAGTTCCGGGATCCCCTCCCCCGTGGAGCCGATCGTCCGCAATACGGGCGGGGTCCAGCGGTCGGCGTCGTCCCGCCTGACGGCCTCGCGCGCCGCGCGCGCCGGGTTCACGCGCTTCAGGTCCACGCCGTGGTGTGCCGGCACGTCCTTCAACGTCGCGCCGGACCGCAGGCCGAGCATGAGTTCGATGTCGTTGCGCAACCGGTCGGCACCCGGCCGGTCCGCCTTGTTCACCACGAACAGGTCGGCGATCTCCATCACGCCCGCCTTCAGCGTCTGGATCGAGTCGCCCGACTCCGGCACGAGCACCACGACGCTCGTGTCGGCGAGGCGCGCGATCTCGAGTTCGCTCTGGCCGACACCCACGGTCTCCACGAGGATGCGATCCACCCCGAACGCGTCCACCACGTCGCACACCTCACGCGTGGTCGCGGCGAGCCCGCCCAGTGACCCGCGCGTCGCCATCGAGCGGATGAAGACGTTCGGGTGCAGCGCCACCCGCTCCATCCGCACGCGATCGCCGAGCAGGGCGCCGCCGGTGAATGGCGACGTGGGATCCACCGCGACGACGCCCACCTTCATTCCCTCGGCGAGGTAGGCCTCCGCGAGCAGGTTGGTGAGCGTGCTCTTCCCGGCGCCCGGCGGCCCGGTGATCCCGACGCGGCGCGCGCGGCCGAGCAGCGGATGGCAGGCCGCGAGCAGCTGCTCGTGCCCCTCGCGGTGGTCCTCCACGATGCTCACGGCGCGCGCCAGCGCGGCCTTCTTCCCCGCGGCGAAGTCGGCGAGCACCGCGCGCACCATGCCCGGCGTCGAGGCGGGGATCGCGAGCGCCGTCACCGCGGCACCTGCACGTCGTCGTGCTCGTCGTGGATGTCGCCCACGAACTCCTCCACGAGGTTCTCCAGCGTCACGAGTCCGAGCGTCTCGCCCGACGCGCCACGGACGATGGCGAGGTGACGGCGCTCACGCAGCATCCGCGTCATCAGCGAGTGGCAGGGCTCGTCGGGGGCGGCAAAGGCCACCGGTCGCGGCGACCGCATCGGTGCCTCGGGCCGCGCGATCACGTCCCAACTCGTGAGCATGCCGTCGATGCGGTCGATGGTGCGCGTGTAGACCGGGAGCCGGCTCACCTTCGACTGCGCCACGATGCGGACCACCTCCTCGGCCGGCGCGTTCCGTTCGACGGCGATGATGTCGGCTCGGGGCGTCATGACCTCACGCACCTTCGTGGCGCCGAACTCCACGACGCCACTGATGATCGCCCGCTCCCCCGCGGCGCCGACGCCCTCGACCTCGCCCTCACGCAGGAGGTCCTCGAGCGATTCGTACGCACTCTGCGCCGTGTCCTGCTCGGCGCCGGCCCACCGCCGCACCAGTCGCGTGGCCAGCGAGGCGAGCGGCGCGTTGAGTCGTTCCACCGCACGGAGCGGCGGCAGCAGCACGGGCAGCGACACGGCGGGCCAGCGGCGGGCAACGGCGCGCGGGACGAGCTGGCCGAGCACGAGCAGGAGGAGGAGACTCAGCACGAGCGACTGCGAGAGCGGCCCGGGGCGGTCGCCCACCTGCAGCCCGATCACCGCGCCGAGGGCGAACACGGTGCCCGCGACGCCGGTGCTCGCCGCGAGGAGGAGCCGCTGCGGACGCTCGAGATAGAGCTGCGCCGTGCCCGCGCCGGCCAACCGGCGCTCCGCCCAGTGCCGCAGCCAGATGCGGCTCACCGAGCGCAACGCCGTCGCGGCCCCGGTGAGCACGCCCACGACCGCCACCAGGACGACGGTGAGGACGAGGGTACTCATGCGTCGTCCTCCGCCGGCACGGAGACGAGCGGCACGAGGTAGACGCGCTCGATGCGCCGCCGCACGAC
>JAOUHR010000141.1 GCA_029884515.1 Gemmatimonadota bacterium | reverse complement strand
GCAGTGGCTGCGCTTCCTAGGCCCGACTGGGCGCGCCCAGCTCCGCGTCGAGGCGGGGCCGGCCGAGGATCGTGCGGTGACCGCGAGCCTGATGGGCAGCCCGCTCGGCATCGGCCCCGACTTCCGGGCGAATCGGCCGGTGCGAAGCGGACGGTACGCGCGGACCGTCGCCACGCTGGACACGCGGCCGGACGTTTCGCTCGAGTTCCTGCGCACGGGGGCGGGCGTGCGCCTCGTGTACGAACGCGGCGATGGGGAACTCCGCTACCAGCGCGCCGAGGGACGCTTCACGATCCGGTCGAACCGCGGTCCCTTCTCCATCGGCGCACGCCTCGACCTCGGCATCACCACGCCTGGCGCCCCGCCCCAGCAGTTCTTCGAGCTTGGGAACGGCCAGAACCTGCCCGGCTATGAGTACAAGGAGTTCGCGGGAGACCAGGCGGCGGTGCTCCGGCTGCTCGCCTTGCGGCGCCTGCCGTTGCTCGGGGCGCCCCTCCGGATCAGCCCGCGCATCTGGCTCCCGCCCATCGCCCCGGCGATTGCCCTCGGCGTACAGGCAGGATGGACGCGTGCGAGCACCACTGAGGCGCTTGCCACCACCACGTTGCTGGGGTCGATTCCCACAGAGCATCCGCGCGCTTCGGCGAGTTTCACCCTCCGCTTCTTCGGGGGATCAGTCGGGGCAGGTGTCGCCACACCCCTCGACCATTCGGGTCACGTGCGATGGTACATCGAGTTGGGACAGCAGCCATGACGATGCGTCTCGCGGTAGGGGTGGCGGTCGCCCTTGCGCTCGTCGTCGCGTGCCGCGAGGTGCCGATCGCGGATGCGCGGACGCCGTATGAGCGCCTTGTCGCGGATTCGTCACACGGCGATTCCTCGGCGTTCGCGACGCTGCCGAGCACACTCGCCGGCGTGCTCGACGTGCGCGCGCTGCTGGAGTCCACAGTGCTGGATTCGCTCCCACTTGCGGACTGCACGGACCTCCGCGCGCAGGGGCCGTCCGAGACGCGCCGCCGCCTGCAGCTCCGGCTCTCGGACTCGACGGCGATCGTGCTCTTCGCCGTGGCGGACAAGACGAGCGGCGCGCTCGAACGGGTGGAGTTCGTGCGCCGGATGCCGGGACACGGCCAGCGCGGGTTGACCTGGGATGCGCTGCGGGACCGCACGACATCGCTCTGGTGGAACGAGTTCCCGCGCGGCATCTCGCGGCGCGCGGAGCGGGGCGACCTGCCGCGCGGGGGACCCGTGCCGCGCGCGGTGCGTGCCCTCGGGCGGCAGCTCCTTACGCTTCCGTGTCCGGATTCGTCGGCTGGAACTCCCCGATGAAGCCGATCTCGGGCTGCAGGAACTGATCGAACCGTTCCGCGACGGCGCCCTGTGCGTGGGCGATCAACGCGCGCACGTCGGCGGCGGAGGCCTCGCCCAGGTTCACGATGATGTTCGCGTGGATGTGCGAGATCTGCGCGCCGCCGATGCGATGCCCCTTGAGGCCGCACTGGTCGATGAGCCGCCCGGCGCCGACGCCCTCGATCTTCTTGAAGATCGAGCCGGCGCTGGGGTGGTGCTCGAGCCAGGGATGCCGCGACCCGCGCCAAGCGAGGTTCTCCTGCATCACGCGGTGCATGTCGACCGGGTCGCCCTTGGCGAGCGCGAAGGTCACCGCGAGCGCGACCTCTCCGCTCGTGTGCAGCCGTGAGGTGTCGTAGCCGAATGCCATCTCGTCGCGGCCGACCGTGATCCGCACGTCGTCGGGCGTGAGCAGCTCGACGGACTCGACGACCTCCTCGATGAACATCGTGCGCTCGCGCGCGGGTGCCGGCGCGAGGAAGTGGAGGTTCTGCCAGACCGCGCCCCCCACCGTGCTCGGGATGCCGACGTAGTGCTCGAGGCCGGTCCAGCCCGCGTCCACGGCGTGGTGGATGAGGTCGGCGACGACCACGCCGCTCTCGGCACGGATGCGTCCCGCGCCCAGGTCGCGGATGCCGCGCGCGACGTTCCGCACCACGAGTCCGCGCACGCCCAGGTCGCCCACGAGGATATTCGCCCCGAGGCCGAGCACGAAGACGGGGATCCCGGCGTGGCGCGCGGCGAGCACCGCGCTGGCGAGTTCCTCGTCCGTTGTGGCATCGTACAGCACGTCGGCGGGACCGCCGATCCGGAACGTGGTGTATGGAGCGAGCGGCTCGCCGAGGCGGAGCCGACCGGTCCCCAACGCCGGTGCCAGGGCAGCCGCGACCTCCTGCGGTGTCCGGGTCCGGCCACTCGAACGAGACGGATTCATAGAATGCGCGTAATCAACCTGCGGCGGCGAGGCATCGCCAGCCGCGCGGCTCGACTCCTGTCCCGACGGTACTCGGCGCACCGGCCGAGGTTCCTCCCGGTGATCGCGGCGTTGGTGGCCGGCGTGCTGCTCGCCGCCACCCCGCTCCGCGCCCAGCGCGCGGAGCTCGAGCGCACCATCAAGCAGCGTGTGCTCGAGAACGGCCTCGAGGTCATCGTGGTGCCCACGAGCGGCGTGCCGATCGCCACCGTGGAACTCGTGGTGAAGAACGGCGCGTTCACGCAGACGCCCGAGTACGCGGGCCTCGCGCACCTGTTCGAGCACATGTTCTTCAAGGCGAACGACGCCTTCCCGCAGCCCGACGAGTTCATGGACCGCGCCTCCGAACTCGGCGCCGTGTTCAACGCGACGACTCGCGAGGAACTCGTGAGCTACTACCTCACCGTCGTGGCAGACTCGGTCGAGGGCGGCATGCGGTTCCTCAGCGCGGCGCTTCGCAGCGCGCAGTTCCGCTCCGACGAGCTGGCCCGGGAGAAGCAGGTGGTGATCGGCGAGTACGACCGGGCCGAGTCGTCGCCCTGGTTCCGGCTGGACGAGTCGGTGGGGCGCGAACTCTGGGGCTCGTTCTGGAGCCGCAAGAACACCATCGGTGACCGCGACGTGATCCTGGGCGTCACGCCGCAGCAGATGCGGACCATCCGCGACCTCTATTACGTGCCGAACAACTCGGCGCTCATCGTGGCGGGGGACGTGGATCCGGGGCGGATCTTCGCGCTCGCCGAGTCGATCTTCGGGCCCTGGCCGCGACAGGCGGATCCGTTCGTGCGCGCGCCGATCCCGCCCGTGGCGCCGCTCACCGCGAGCCGAGGGGTGATCGTCGAGGAGCCCGTGAACGCGGTGACGGTGCAGATCCAATGGCACGGCCCCAGTGCCAGCGCCGACCAGGACGCGACCTTCGCGGCGGACGTCTTCTCCGACGTGCTCAACCAGCCGACCTCACGCTTCCAGCAGAAGCTCGTGGAGCGCGGGCTCTGGCAGGGCGTGATCGTGAACTACTACACGCTCAACCACGTGGGCCCGATCACGGTGAGTGGACAGACCTCGCCCGAGAAGCTGCGCGATGCCCTGAAGGCGCTGTATGCAGAACTCGACGCCACCCTGGAGCCCGGGTACTTCAAGGCCGAGGAGCTCGAGGACGTGAAGGCGAATCGCGCCGTGACCACCGCGTTCGGGCAGGAGCGCGCCTCGGAGAACGCACACACCATCGGGTTCTGGTGGAGCGTGATCGGACTCGACTACCACCTCCGCTATGTGGATGAGATGGCGAAACAGACGCCGGCCCAGCTGCAGTCGTACGCGAAGCGCTTCATCATCGGCAAGCCGCACATCACGGGCGTGATGCTGCCACAGGGCGCGAAGGCGCGGCTGGGCCTCACCGAGCAGGAGCTCGCGGGGATGGGGGTGACGCCATGAGGATCGCGTGCGGAGCCTCCGGGTCGCGTGCGCCGTGGCGCGCGCCGATCGCGCTCTTCGTCGCGGCGATCGCGACGCTCCCGGCCACCGCGCCAGTCGCGCACGCGCAGGCGGCGGCCGCGCCGGCACCAGCCCCGGCGGCCGCACCGGCGATCGACAGTGCGACCGCGCGCTTCGACGTCGGCGGCGTGAAGGTGATCTACCGCCAGACCAATACGAACCTCTTCGTGGCGAACCTCTATCTCCTTGGCGGCGTCTCGCTCGCGACCCCCGAGACCGCCGGTCTCGAGACGATGCTGCTCGAGGTGACCGAGCGTGGCACCAGGAAGTATCCGGGAGAGGCACTCCGGCGCGCGATGGCGCGCACGGGGAGCGACATCGGCGTGATCGCGCACGAGGACTTCACCGTCTATGGCCTTCGCACCACCACGGACCGGGTGGACTCCACCTGGAGCATCTACGCGGACCGGCTGCTGCAGCCGACCCTCACGGCGAGCGACTTCGCGTTCGTGCGCGAGAGTCGCGTGACGGCGGTGAGCCAGCGCGAGGACAGCCCGGACGCGCTGCTCGAGTACCTCGCCGACAGCGTGGCGTTCGCCGGCTATCCCTATGCGCTCTCGCCGGTGGGGACCGCGCGGTCGCTCGGCAGCATCACGCTCGAGCAACTCAAGGCGTTCCACCGCGAACAGTTCGTGCGGTCGCGGATGCTGCTCGTGGTGGTGGGGAACATCCCGCGCGCGAAGCTCGAGCAGCTGGTGCAGCGGTCGTTCGCGACCCTCCCGGCCGGCACATATCAATGGAAGGTGCCGGCGGTGCTCGGCGCGCGTGCCGGCTCGAACGTCCACGTCGTGTCGCGCCGCGTGCCCACGAACTACATCCTCGGCTGGTGGAGCGGGCCGCCGGCCGACTCGCCCGACGTCCCAGCGCTCCGCGTGGCGTCGGCGATCCTCTCCGGGCGTCTCTTCGCGGAGGTTCGTTCGCGCCGGAACCTCACGTACGCCGTAGAGGCGCGCTTCCGGGATCGCGCCCTGACCTCGGGTGGGCTCTACGTCACCACCACACAACCCGACACGACGCTGGCCATCATGCGGAACGAACTGCGGAACCTGCAGCAAGTCACCATCCGCACCGAGAACTTGCGTCCCCTCGTGCAGCAGTTCATCACGGAGTATTTCCTCGACAACGAGACGTCGGGTGCGCAAGCGGACTTCCTCGCGCGCGCAGAGCTCTATCGGGGCGACTTCCGGGCGGGGGATCGGTTCGTGGCCGAGCTGCGGGCCGTCACCGGCGAGGACGTGCGGCGCGTGACCGAGACGTGGATGAAGGACATCCGGTTCACGTACATCGGCAATCCGTCGCTGGTGAACCGGTTCAAGCTGATGGCGTTCTAGGCGCAGTGCATGAGGGGGTCGTCGCCGCAGGACATGTCCGCCACACGGTGATCAGGCGACGAAGAAGTTCCGCACGGTGTCGGCGAGCGCGCGATTGGTCGCGATGGCGTTGCCACCGAACGCCGTGCGCTTCCCCGAGAGATCCGTGAGCACGCCGCCGGACTCCTCGATGATTGGCAGGAAGCAGGCGATGTCCCACGGGCTGAGCACCGGGTCCACCATCGCCTCGGCCCGCCCCGTCGCGACAAGCAGATAGCCGTAGCAGTCCCCCCACGTGCGGGCGAGGCCGGCCTCGCCGAGCAGCGTGCGCCAGCTCTCCCGCGCGGCCGAGGTGCGGAAGGCGCGTTCGTCCGTCACGAGCACCGTCGCGCCGGCCAGCGTACTCGTCTCGCTCACCGAGGCGCGCACGCCGTTCCACCAGCACCCCTTCCCCAGTTCAGCCGCGATCATCTCGTTCACCGCCGGGAACCACGCCGCCCCAGCCAGGACCTCGTCGCCGTCGGCGATGCCCACGAGCGAACCCCAGAGCGGCACCCCGCGCACGAAGCTCTTGGTGCCGTCGATGGGATCGATGAACCAGCGCCGGTCGTTCGTCCCCTCGCGCGTGCCGAACTCCTCGCCGACGATGCCGTCGTCGGGAAAGT
>JAOUHR010000140.1 GCA_029884515.1 Gemmatimonadota bacterium | reverse complement strand
TGCGGAGGTAGTTACGGGCGAGAGCCGTGGTCGACGGGACACCCCCCTTACCTGAGATCCGCTCCGCACGCTGCCCTCCACGCAGGAGCTTCCATGTACGCGCTCGTCCCGTCGCTCCGGTCCGCGCGATCACGCGGCGCCGCGATCGTCGTCTCCCTCCTCTGTGTGGCACTCGGCCTCGCCTGCGCCGACGCGGGGACCGGTCCGGCGCGCTCGCCGCTCGCCGGCCTCTCGCAGGCAGCGGGCCAGGACAGCGCCGGCAACCCGCCGCCACCCAACCCGTCGCCCGGCACGAACACACCGGGCTACGTGCTGGGGACGGTGCTCGGCCCCTCCGCGCCCGGCGCGGGGAACGACTCGCTCGCGACGGCGCCGCGCGTGCCGGGTGCGCGCGTCGCCGCCTTCCCCGTGACCGGCGGCTCCGCCGGCTCGCCCACGCTCGGACCCGAAGCGGCTTCGTCGACGACGGGCGCCGACGGGAGGTTCGTGCTGCCCACCGTGCCGGGCGGCGCGTACGTGGTTACCATCACGCCGCCGGCGGCGAGCATCTACGGCGGCGTCTGGGTGACGGTCACGATCCACGAGAACAGCCACCTCTTCCCGTGGTGGGTGGTGCTCTGGAAGAAGTAGCGATCCGGGGCGCCGCATCCATTGCGTGGCGCGGCGCCGGGCGCGCAGCTTAGGGGATGCCAGACGAGAATCCCCGTCGGGTCGCGCGCGCGCCGCTCGATCGCCGCGTGACCGGGCCGGTGCGCGGCGCGGCGGTCCTCCCGTCCCTCGCGCTGCTCGCGCTCCTCGCGGTGTCGGCCGCCTGTCGCGTCGAACGTGCCACGCCGGCGGCGGACGCGAGGGCGAATCCGCACGCCGCCGACTCGATCGGCACCGTCCGCGAGATCTACGACGGTGTGCTCACGCCCGAGATGGCGGTGCGCACCTTCCGCAACATCGACCGGCTCTTCCCCACCCGTGCGATCGAGCCCGGCGATGCGCCGCGCGCGCTCGAGCCCGCGCGCGAGCCGCTGAGGGACCTGCGCATCGTCGACCGCGATTCGACCTACGACCTCGATCGCTATCTCGACCTCAACCGCGTGGCGTCGGTGCTCGTGCTGAAGGACGGCGCGGTGGCGCTCGAGCGCTACCGGTTCGGCAACACGCCGCGCACGCGGTGGATGTCGATGTCGGTGGCCAAGTCGGTGACCTCCACGCTGATCGGGGCGGCCCTCAAGGAGGGGAAGATTCGGAGCCTCGACGACTCGGTGACGCGCTATGTGCCGGCGCTCGCCGGCAGCGCCTACGACGGCGTGACCGTGCGTGAGGTGCTGGAGATGGCGTCGGGCGTGCGGTGGAGCGAGCGCTACACCGACCCCACGTCCGACCGGCGGCGACTGCTCGAGGCGCAGATCTCGCAGGTGCCGGGCTCCGCGCTCGCGGTGATGCGGAGCCTGCCGCGCGCCGCGCCGGCGGGCAGCGTCAACAACTACAGCACGGGCGAGACGCAGGTGGCGGCGGAGATCCTGCGGGGGGCGGTGCGGCAGCCGCTCGCCGACTACCTCTCCGACCGCATCTGGAAGCCGGCCGGGATGGAGTCGGTGGCCACGTGGTGGCTCGACTCGCCGGACGGGGTGGAGATCGGCGGGAGCGGGATCAGCGCCACGCTCCGCGACTACGCGCGGTTCGGGCAGTTCATCCTCGAGGGGGGCGTCGCGCACGGCGACTCGATCCTGCCCGGCGGGTGGGTGCATGAGGCCACCACGCCCAAGACGCTCCGCGGCGGACGGACGATGGCGTACGGCTACCTCTGGTGGACCGCGGTCACCGACCAGTCGAGGGCCGACCACGCGTTCAACGCCGAGGGGATCCACGGGCAGTTCATCTACGTGGACCCGGCGGAGCGGGTGGTGGTCGTGGTGCTGAGCGCGCGTCCGCATCCCACGGCGGACGCGGTGGTCTCGGACCACCGGTTCTTCGATGCGGTGGTCGCGGCGCTCGGATCCTCGCGCGAGCCCTGAAGGGCATGTGGACGCGGCGGCCCTGAGCGCCGGACCACGGAATCCCGACGACGGGATCACGCGGGCCGAGGCGCCTCCGGTCTGGTAGTGGAAGCGGGCCCGGCGGCGTACCTTCCCCCGCCTCCGATGTCACTCCTCGACCTGTACGACCTCTCGCTCCGCGGCCGCCGCGACACGCCCGCGCTCGATGTGGACGGCCCCGACGGCCGCGTGCGCACCCTGACGTTCGGCGAACTCGACGCGCGCAGTGACCGGCTCGCGCGTCTCCTGGCCGCCCGCGGGTTCACACAGGGCGACCGGCTCGCGTTCTGCCTGCCGAACCGGCTCGCGATCATCGACCTCTGGCTCGCGGCGGTGAAGCTCGGCGTGATCGTGGTCCCGATCAACGTGCTCTACAAGGGACGCGAGATCGCGCACATCATCGGCGACGCCGAGCCGAAGGCCTCGATCACCACCGCGGAGCACGCGGCTGACTTCCCCGAAGGGGCCACGCTCTGGGACGTCGACGACGTCGAGCGCGAGGCCGCCGCGCTTCCCGACGGCCGCATCGGCGCGCGGGGCGGGGCGGACACCCCGGCGGCGCTCGTGTACACCTCGGGCACCACGGGCGTCGCCAAGGGCGCCGTGCTCACGCAAGGGAACTTCGCCGCGAACGCGCTGGCGCTCGTCAGCGCGTGGGGGATCACGAGCAGCGACCGGTATCTCGCCGCGCTCCCCCTCTTCCACGTGCACGGCCTCGGGAACGGCGTCCAGAGCTGGCTCGCGAGCGGGTGCCACATGCGGCTCAAGGAGCGCTTCCATCACGAGCAGGCCCTCGACTGGTTCGAGGCGTACCGCCCCACGCTCTTCTTCGGCGTGCCGACGATGTACGTGCGCCTGCTCGATGCGCCGCCGGCGCGCGCCCGCGCGGTGGGCGCGACGATGCGGCTCTTCGTCTCGGGGTCCGCGCCGCTCCCGGCGCAGACACTCGAGGCGTTCGCCGAGCGATTCGGGCACGTGATCCTCGAGCGCTACGGCATGACCGAGACGCTGATGAACGTGAGCAACCCGCTGGTGGGCGAGCGGCGCGCCGGCACCGTGGGGCTCCCGCTCCCGCTGGTGGCGGTGGAGATCCGCGACCCCGAGGGCGCGCCGGTCGCGGAGGGCACCGTGGGCGAGCTCTGGGTGCGCGGCCCCAACGTCTGCGCGGGATACTGGCGGCGGCCCGACGCGACGGCGGCGGCGTTCCGCGATGGCTGGTTCCGCACCGGCGACATCGGCGTGCGCTCCGCCGACGGCTACATCACGCTCGAGGGGCGCCGCAGCGACCTGATCATCTCCGGCGGCTTCAACCTGTACCCGCGCGAGATCGAGGAGCTGCTGCTGGCGCAGCCGGGGATCCGCGAGGCTGCCGTCGTGGGCGAACCCGATCCGCTCAAGGGGGAGGTGCCGGTGGCGTACCTGGTGTGCGATGTCGCGCCCGATGCGCGCGCGCTCGACGCCGCGCTCCGCTCGCAGGTGGCGTCGTTCAAGGTGCCGCGGGAGTTCCGGCGCGTGGAGGCGCTCCCGCGCACCGCGCTCGGCAAGGTCCAGAAGCACCTGCTGGCGGGGCTCGCCCGATGAGCCCCGCCGTCCTCTCGGTCATCGCGATCGGCGTGGTGATCATCGCGAGCTTCGGCACGCGGCTCAACGTGGGGATCCTCGCGGTCGCCCTCGCCTGGCCCATCGCGGTCTATGGCGCCGGATGGAAGGGGGACGCGGTGATGGCGACCTTCCCGTCGTCGCTCTTCCTCACGCTGCTCGGCGTGACGCTCCTCTTCGGGATGGCGCAGGCGAACGGCACGATGGCGGCGCTCAGCCATCGGGCGCTGCGCCTCTGCGGCGGGCGCGCCGGCCTGCTCCCGCTGCTCTTCTTCCTGCTCGCCTGCGCGATCAGCACCATGGGCCCCGGCGCGATCGCGACCATCGCGCTCCTCGCGCCGCTCGCGATGGCCGCCGGCACGCCGGCCGGGATGCCGGTGCTGCTCACCGCCCTGATGATCGGGAACGGCGCCAACGCCGGGAATCTCTCGCCCTTCAGCGCGGTGGGCGTGATCGTCTCCTCGGCGATGGGGAACGCCGGGCTGGGGGGGCACGAGTGGGCCGTCTGGGCCGCGAACTTCACGGCGCACGCACTCGCGGCGCTCGCCGCCTGGGCGCTCTTCGGCGGCCCGCGGCTCCTGCGCGAAGGCGATGCGATGGTGGTCCCCGAGGCACATCCCTTCACGCAGGCGCACCGGCTCACGCTCGCGGTGGGCGCGCTCTGGGTGGTGGCGGTGATGCTGCTCAAGGTGAACCTCGGCCTCGCGGCCTTCGCGGCGGCGGCGGTGCTCGTGCTGGCGCGCACCGGCGAGAACGCGGCGATGCTCAAGCAGGTGCCCTGGTCGGTGCTCGTGATGGTGTGCGGCGTGACGGTGCTGATCGGCGTGCTCGAGAAGACCGGCGGGATGGAGCTCTTCAGCACGCTCCTCGCGCGCATCTCCACGCCCGGCACGATCAACGGCGTGATCGCGTTCATCACGGGTGGCATCTCCACGTACAGCTCGACGTCGGGCGTGGTGTATCCCACCTTCCTGCCGATGGTGCCGAGTCTCGTGGCGAAGCTGGGCGGCGGGGACCCGCTCCAGGTTGCGCTGAGCATCAACGTCGGCGCGGCGCTCGTGGACGTGTCGCCGCTCTCGACGATCGGCGCGCTCTGCCTCGCGGCGATCCCGGAGGGACAGGACGCCTCGCTCCTCTTCCGTCGCCTGCTCACCTGGGGACTCTCCATGACGATCGTGGGTGCGCTCTTCTGCCAGTTCTTCATCCGGTTCTTCGCCGCATGAGGCCGGCGCTGCTGGACGGCCTGTGCGGGCACGTGGCCCTGGCGCTCCTCGCGGCGATGGCGACCGCGTGTGCGCCCGCATCGCCCGACGCCGCGGCGGTGATCGCGCGCGGGAGATCCCTGGAGCTGCCGGGCGCCTGGACCCCGCCCCCGGGCAACGCGCTCGAGCACCAGACGGCGGGATTCGCCACGACGCTCTGCTCGGCGGTGTTCATCACCGGGCTCGATCCCGCCGACGCGGCGGCGAACGTCGGGTTCTTCACCGGCCCGCTCGCGGAGCGCGCCGCCGTCGTCGACACGGTGGTCGATCGTGCGCGCCAGGAGGTCCGGCTTCGCCTGACCAACGGCGTCACGCGCGTGGCGCGGCGCTTCAAGAGCCAGGGGTGCGTGGCGCTGCCGATCGGGGCCGATTCCGTCTTCTTCACGCCGTCGACGGTGACGCCCGACCTGCCCGACGCCGACACGACCCCCTGGCCGATGGGCGACCGCATCGATGACGCGCCGTGGCCGGCCACCCTCGACCGCGCGGCCATCGCCGCCGTGGTCGATTCCGGATTCGGCCCGCCCGAGGCGATGACGCTGGCCTTCCTCATCACCTACCAGGGGCGGATCATCGGGGAGCGCTACGCACCCGGCATCGGCGTGCGCACGCCACTCGAGAGCTGGTCCATGGGGAAGAGCCTCACGGGCACGCTCATCGCGCGGCTCATCCATCAGGGCGCGTACCAGCTGGACCAACCCGCGCCGATCCCGGAGTGGCAGGAACCGGACGATCCCCGGCGCGAGATCCGCATCACGGACATCATGCGGATGTCGAGCGGGCTGCGGATCCGCGCCCCGTACGATCCGGACTACGATCCGGCGCTCGGGTATCCGGATCACCTCTTCCTCTACACGGGGACGGTGAACTCCTTCCATTGGGCGGCGACGCGCCCGCAGCAGTGGAAGCCGAA
>JAOUHR010000139.1 GCA_029884515.1 Gemmatimonadota bacterium | reverse complement strand
CTCGCTCGCCCGGGCGCGCGCGGTGCGCGCCTTCCTCGCGAGCCAGGGCGTCGACACCATTCGCATGGTGGCCCGCGGCTATGGCGCTGACGAACCGCTCGGGACGAACGCGACGGCGGAGGGCCGTGCGCTCAACCGGCGGGTGGAGCTGCGCCGACGCGAGATCGACGACACGGTGTCCGGCATCATCCTGCCGACGACGCGGACGCCGGTGCGCCAGCCGGCGCCGCAGCCTGTGACGCCGCAGCCGGTGACTCCACAGCCTGCGCCGCCACCGGTCGCCCGGCCGCTCCCCGGCGCGCCGGTTCGACCTGCCGTACCGTCGATCGCGCCGAACCTCTCGGAGGTCCCGCGCCGCGGGCCGCCGTCGGGCTTCACCGACCTGCCGGCGTGCCAGCCGCCGAACTATGACGATGCGCCCTGCTCGATGGAGGTGCCGTTCGGTGGCGGCCTCTCGCTGCCGGGACCTGGCTCCGTGAACGGCAAGCCGGTGCTCTCCGCGCGCACCAAGGCCATCCTCGACGGTGTCGCGGTCTGGATGATGTGGACTTGGGTGGACTTCGTCGAGATCCGCAGTCCGTCGGCGGCGTGGAACGAGGAGGTGCACCGGTACCTGCTGCAGCGGGGTGCGGAGTCGTGGCGCGTCCTGCGTTCGGTGCAGCCCGTGCGCGAGGACGCCGATCGCCGCGTGCAGTTGTTGCGCCGGCGGTACGCGCCATCGCAGCAGTGGGACTAGCATGGTGACGGGTTCGTCGATGGACGCATGGGTCACAGGCGCCACGTAGGAGGAGTCCATGGGGCGCTGGAGCCGGCGGCTCGCGCCACGCTTCGTTGTCTGGCTCGGCGCCGCGCCGCGCGGACAGTGGCTCGACGTCGGATGCGGCACCGGTGCGATGACGGCCGCGATCTGCGCGAACGCAGCGCCGAGCTCGGTGGTCGGCTGGGACTAGGCGGGCCGGATGGGGTTCCTGCGCTACCGCTGGGACGCAGCCGTCTCGCTCGATGCTGAGGCGCGCGCCCCCGACGAGGGCGTGCGCTTCCCGCTGTGCGCAAGCGGAGAGCTCGAGCAGCTGTTCCGGGATGCGGGACCCACGGGTTTCCGCTCGACGACCCTAGAGATCCCGACTCGCTTCGCCGGGTTCGACGACTACTGGCGGCCGCTGCTCGGTGGCACGGGTCCGGCGGCGGCCTATGTCACCTCACGTCCGGTGCAGGGTCGCGCGGCGCTCGCGGAGCGGCTCCGTGCATCGCTCCCGCGCGACGCGACCGAGGCAATCCCTCTCATGGCGGGCGCGTGGGCCGTGGGCGGCAGCTCGGACTGAGCCAGCGCGCCGCTGACGGTGGCGCTTCCCGGCATGCATTATGGAGGGGCGACGGGCAGGTCCGCGCGAACTGGACTGCAACGGAGGCGCCCCGATGGAAGCACCGGCCACATTGGACTTCGAGTCTGCCGCGCGTGCCGCGCTCACCTTCCTGCATCGCCGGCTCGGCTTCGGACTCTGGATGGTCACCCGAACGGAGGGTGACGACTGGATCGTGCTCCAGTCGGAGGACCATGGCTACGGCGTCACGGGTGGCACCGTGTTCCGGTGGGCGGATTCATTCTGCTCGCGCATGGTGGTCGGGAAGGGGCCGCGGGTCGCCCCGCGATCGAACGACATCCCGGCGTACGCCGAGGCGCCGATCGCGCAGCAGGTCAAGATCGCCGCGTACATCGGCGTCCCGCTCACCGGCGTGGACGGCGAGTTCTTCGGTACCCTCTGTGCCATCGATCCGGCGGAGATGCCCGAGACGCTCCGTCAGGAGCAGGAGCTCGTGGAGATCATCGGGGCGATGCTCAGTGCGATCCTCCAGTCCGAGCTTCGGCTGGCGGTCGAGACGCGGCGCACGGAGCAGGCGCAGTCGGAGGCGCTCACGGATGCGATGACGGGACTGTACAACCGTCGCGGATGGACACGCCTGCTCACCGGCGAGGAGAATCGGTGCCGTCGTTACGGACATCCCGCGTGCGTGTACGTGATCGACCTCGACGACCTCAAGGAGATGAACGACACGCGCGGCCACTTCGCGGGAGATGAGCTCATCACGCGCACCGCGTCCTTGCTGAGCCGCCTCGGGCGAGGCCAGGACGTCGTCGCCCGTGTCGGCGGCGACGAGTTCACGCTCCTCGCCGTGGAATGCGACCGCGCGAACGCGGAGAACCTGGAGACCCGGATCCGCACCGCGCTCCGCGATCTCGGCGTCAACGCGTCGATCGGCCGCGCGATGCGGCAACCCGCCCAGGGGCTGGAGGCGGCGTGGCAGGAGGCGGACCGGGCGATGTACGCGGACAAGGGGAGTCCGTCGCGCAAGCGCGTGAGCGCGCAGCGCCGCGAGGTCGATGGGCGCTGAGCGTCCGGCGCCGACCGCGCGGCGCCGCGCTCAGGCCGGCGTCGCTTCGTCCAGTCGCGACACGTCCACCGCGAGGATCCCGTCCTCGTCCGGCGGCACGAAGATGTTCGTGAAGCGGTGGTCCCACCGCACCTGGTCGGCCTTGTAGGAGGTGCGCGCGTGGACGGTCGACGCGAACGTGTCGTCGGTGCCGCTCAGGAGCAGGAGGAACTCCGCGTCCCGCTCCGCCAGCTGCTGCGGCGAGAGCCCCCAGAGCGGGCTTTCCGGCGTGATCGGATGCACGAGCGTCCACGTGAGCGGGAAGAACGTGACCTTCGAGCGTTCGAGTGTGAGCGGACGATACCGTCGCATCGACTGATTGCCGACAGTCTCCACGAAGCTGAAGGAGAGGGTCGCGCTCAGCTCGATGAGCTCAGCCTTCCGGCGGTTCGCCATCCGGATCATCAGTGCCCTGCCGCCCTGGAAGGGCGCGACGACCGCGTGGCGACTGAAGGTGATCGCCGCGGTGGGGCGGGCGAAGCGGGCGAAGAAGAGGCCGGTGATCAGCGCCTGTGCCAGGATGCCGACGAACGCCTCCACGGTCATGATCACATGGGCCGGCACGCTCTGCGGCGCGAGGTTCCCGTACCCGATGGTCGCGAAGGTCTCCACGCTGAAGAAGAAGGCCCGGACGAGGGTTCCCCCCATCATATCGGTCCCGGGGCCCGACAGCCCCGCAGGCCCGCAGAGCGCGAAGGCGATGCCGAAGGTGACGTTGATCCCGACGAAGATCACGATCACCCAGAGGAAGAACTCCGGCCAGCGCGCGGTGAGCGCACTGTGGTACAGGCTCACCGCCTCGCTCCACGGCAGCCCCACGCGGCGCGCGTTGAAGGTGCCGTCGGGATTGAGCAGCCGCCGGCTGCTGGCCGTCGAGACCACGGCCCCGAAGCCGAGGTCGCCCTTCTCCTCCGGACCCCGCGGCGTCGGGATCGCGGTGAAGTTCATTGTCTGCATGGCCCGAAAGATATCGCTGGACCGATCCCGTTGCGTAGATGAACGACGCGCGTGCCAGGTAGCTGACACGCGCGTCGCCGAGTCCCCCCCGCCGCCCTCGCCGCGGCGGTCCCCAAGAAAGCGGGAGCCCTACCGGTCCTGCGTCACCGGCTTCATCGCCCCCCGCGCGAATTGCTTGAACCACTCACGGAGGTAGAGCTGCGTGCGGATGAAGTTCGACGGCTTGGAACTCGTCCCGTGCCACTCGTCCACGAACCGCACCATCTGCGTCGGCACCTTCTGGATCTTGAGCGCCTCGTAGAACTCCTCCGTCTGGCCGATCGGTGTGCGGAGGTCGTTCACGCCGGTCATCAGCATCGTCGGCGTCTTCACGTTCCCGACGTACATGAGGGGCGAACGCTTGAGGTGCTCACTGGGATCCTCCCACGGCAGCTTCTCGAAGTTGCGGTACCAGTTCGGGCCATCGGTGTTGCCCACGAAGCTGATCCAGTCGATCACCGGGCAGTTGGCCGACGCCGCGGCGAACCGGTCGGTGTGGCCGACGGTCCAGGCCGTGAGCACGCCGCCGCCGCTGCAGCCGTACACGAAGAGGTTGTCGGTGTCGATGTATCCCTTGGCGATCACCTGGTCCACGCCCTTCATCAGGTCGTCATAGTCCTTGCTCGGGTACGCGTTCTTGATCGCGTTGCCGAACTTGCTCCCGTAGCCGGTGCTGCCGCGCGGGTTCAGGTAGAGCACCACGTATCCGTTCGACGCGTGCTCCTGGAAGGCGAAGTTGAAGCCGACGTTGTACATGCTGTGCGGCCCGCCGTGGATCGAGAGCATCAGGGGGTACTTCTTCGACGGGTCGAAGTCCGGCGGCTTCACGATCCAGCCTTGGATCCGGTAGTCGTCGAGCGACGTGTACCAGACTTCCTCGACCGCGCCGAGCGTCTTACCGGCGAGCACGTCGCCGTTCACGTCGGTGAGCTGCCGCATCTGCGACGGCGCCTTCAGGCTGAACGAGACGACATCACCCGGCGCGCTGGCCGTGGTGAGCGTCCCCACGGCGAGGCCGTTCGCGTGGATGTCGGAGACGGAGAGCATCTGCTTCCCGTCCGTCACCTTCCGCGACCGGCCGTTGAGATCCACGAAATAGAGGTTCTGTGCGCCCTCGCTCTGGGCGGTGAAGTAGATGCCGCCCCCGTCCTTCGCCCAGTCGAGGTCTTGCGGCGAGCGGTCCATGTCGAGGAGCAGCCGCGCTCCGGAGCCGTCTCGGTTCATCAAGTACAGCTTGGAGTCCACCCAGGTGTCGGTGGTGAAGTCGTAGCCGGTGTAGGCGATGCGCTTGCCATCGGGAGAGATCGCCGGGTTGCCGTCGGGGCCCTTCCGTGTCGTGAGCTGCGTGATCGTGCCTGAGGCGACGTCCACCGCGAACACCTCCGACTCGCGCCACTCGTACTCGGCGTCGGGCACGCGAGGGCCGGACGCGTAGATCAGGGCCGTGCCGTCCGGGGTCCAGACACCCGCCGCGGCGCTCCACTCGCCGGAGGTGACCTGGCGTGGCGTCCCGCCGTCGGCGGGAACCGTGAAGAGTTGTTGCGTCGCATCCGGCAGGAATCCCATCCGGTCCTGCCGGTAGTCGAGCGACTGCACCACGCGAGGTGCCGCGGTCCAGTTCGCGCCGCGCGGGCGGTACTGCGTGGCCTGGCCCTCGGCCTTCGGCGCCGGCGTGTTCTTCGGTACCTGGGTCGTGAAGGCGAGCGTCCTGCCGTCCGGCGACCAGCGCACGTTGGCCGGAGACGAGGTCAGGCGAGTCACCTGCGTGACCGCACCCTCGGCGTCCATGTAGCGCGTGAAGATCTGCGTCGTGTTGTTCGGCTCGCCCTCGGCCGTGTACGCGATGCGCGAGCCGTCGGGCGACCAGGACGGCGAGTTTCCGTCCACCAGCTTCCGCGGCTTCGATCCGTCGGCGTTCATGATGTAGATCGACGACATGCGCTTGTCGTTCAGCTTGTCGATCCAGGTGCGGGTGTAGATGATGCTCGCGCCATCCGGTGAGAGCTGCGGGTCGGCGACGCCCTCGAACTCGAGGTAGTCGGCGAGGGTGAGGCGGTCGGCGCGCGGGTCGGCGCGCTGCGCGCCGAGGAGGGCGGGGGCCGCGGCGAGCGTGACGGCGGCGGCGACGGCGGCGAAGGCGCGGAGGATCATGGCGAGGTCTCGGTGCACGGGTGGAGAGGCGGTGCCTGACCGATAATAGGGGTGCGGCCGGGCAGGCGGAAGGAAGCGCGGAGGTGGTGCTTTGGGGGTCCGCACCGTGTCGGGCCCGAACGCTGCTCCCGCAGCAGGACTCGTTGCCCGCCCGAATCGACCCTACCGAAGGCGCGCGCTCGCGAGGTTATCCGGCGAGCTCGCCCTGCTTCACCCGGACAGGGTCGGGGAGCCGACTTGTCCTCCCCCCCCCC
>JAOUHR010000138.1 GCA_029884515.1 Gemmatimonadota bacterium | reverse complement strand
GACAGCACGATGATGGTCCCGTGGAAGATCGCGGAGATCACGGTCGCGCCGAACGACTTCTGCTTCGGCTTCTTCGACTCGATCAGGTTATTGAACACGCGTGCGTCTCCAATCGTGAAAAGTCGCGTGACGATGCCCGCGCCCCATGGGCATCGACCGTGCGCATAAAGTATCCGCGCCGGCCGGGGGTCGTAACTCCGCCAACATTAAGTTTCCCTTAAGGGACCGCGGGCCCCTGCGAGCACCCCTTCCCACGACATCGGGATGGTCCCTGCCCGATGATACACGGCGCGCATTAGGGCGCGCCGTGCGATTCGATGACGTTTCGGTGAAGCTCGGATCAGGCCGGAGCCGCCTCCGGGGGCACCGCGGCGACGGGCAGCGTCACCGTGAAGGTGCTGCCGCGCCCCAGGCGCGACGCGACCCCGATGTTCCCGCCGTGGGCGTGCGCGATCCACTGCGCGATCGCGAGGCCCAAGCCGAATCCGCCCCGCTCGCCACCGCGCGACCGCGCCCGGTCGGCGCGCCAGAATCGGTCGAAGATGAACGGGAGGTCGGCGGCCGCGATCCCCTGCCCCGTGTCCTGTACGGCGAAGAGGGCCCGGTCGCCGCGCCGCTCGAGCCGGATCCCGACCACGCCCCCCGCCGGCGTGTACTTGAGCGCGTTGGTCACGAGGTTCAGGAAGAGCTGCCGCAGGCGGATCGGATCGCCGAGCACCGTGACGGGCGCGAGCGCCGTGAGTTCCACCCGCGCGCCGGAGGCCTCGCCGAGCATCGCCGCGGTCTCGTGCACGTCCTCCACGAGGGGACCCAGGTCGACCAGCTCCCGGTGGATGTCGAACCGCCCCTCATCGGCGCGAGCCAGCGTCAGCAGCGACTCCACGAGGTCCGCCATCCGGGTGGTCTCGGCCAGTGCCTCCTCGAGCGCAGGGAGTTGGTCGAACCCGACCCGCGGCGACTGCATCGCCCGCTCGATGTCCGCGCGCAGCACGGTGAGGGGCGTCTTCAGTTCGTGGCTCGCGTCCGCGGTGAAGCGGCGGAGCGCTGCGAAGGAGCCCTCGAGGCGCGCGATCATCGCGTTGATGGTGCCCGCGAGGCGGTCGAGTTCGTTCTCGTCCGTCTCCACCGGGAGCCGGCGATGCAGCGAGCGGCCATCCTGGATCGCCTCCAGGTCGCCGATCAGGCGGTCGATCGGCTGCAGACTGGTGCCGGCCATGCCCCACGCGAGCAGGACGGAGAAGAGGAAGAGCACCGGCAGGGCGATCACGATGGGCGCGAACGTGTCGAGTCGCGTGATGTCGAGTGTCTCGGCGGTTTCACCGGCGACGATCCGGAAGATCGGCATGCGCGCCGTCGGCGTCTCGAAATTGGCGAGCACGAAGATCCGTGCGGAGTCGAGCGCCACGATCCCGCCGGGGTGCCGCGGCGACAGTTCGCGGATGACCGCACGGGTCAGCGTGAGCTGGTCCTTCGTGGTGAGGCGTTCCACGGCGGCACTCGCGTAGAGCACCCGCGACGAGTCGGTCACGAGGAGATACCCGGGCAGTCCGGCAAGCAGCCGGCGCGTGAGGGCCGAGAGCTCCTCGCTCATCGAGTCGGGGGCGACCATGATCGGCAGGCCCGCCGCACGCGACTGTTGCAGCAGGCCCGACGCGAGCTCCGCGATGTTCTCCACGCGCGCCCTTAGCGCCCGTTCGGCCGCGTCGCGGCTCGCGATGAGCAGCACGGCGGCGAAGATGAGCAGCGTCACGCCCAGCACGATGGCGTACGCGAAGGTGAGCCGGCCGCGGATCGAGCGCACGGCGGGCCGCTAGCCCTTCAGGACGTAGCCCACGCCCCGCACCGTGGCGATCAGCTTCTTCTTGAACGGCGCGTCGATCTTCTTGCGCAGGTGGTTGATCACCACGTCCACGATGTTGGTGCCGGGATCGAAATGGTATCCCCAGGCGTACTCGGTGATGAGCGTACGGCTGAGGACCCGCCCCGCGTGCCGGGCGAGGTAGCCGAGCACCATGAACTCCTTCGGGGTGAGCTCGATCGCCTTGCCCCCGCGCGTCACCTCGCGCGCGTCGAGGTCCACCACGAGGTCGGCGACCGTGAGCTTCGGGGAGACGATCGACCGCGGCCGGCGCGCCAGCGCCTCCACGCGCGCCAGCAGTTCCTCGAACGCGAACGGTTTGGTCACGTAGTCGTCGGCGCCGGCGCGCAACGTCTCCACCTTGGCGTCCACCGCGTCCTGCGCCGTGAGCACGAGCACCGGCTTTTCGAAGCCGCGGGCCCGGAGGTTCCGCAGCACCTGCTCGCCCGAGCGTCCCGGCAGGCGCAGGTCCAGCACCACCAGGTCGTACGGCTGCGAGCGCGCGAGCGCCTCCCCCTCCTCGCCGTCGGTGACGAGGTCCACCGCCCAGCGCTGCTCCTCGAGGCCCCGCTTGACGAACTGGCCGACCGTCGGATCGTCCTCGATCACGAGCACCTTCATGACTCGACCACCGGCAACAGCACGCGGAAGGTGCTCCCCTCGCCCAGCACACTCTCCACCTCGAGCCGTCCACCATGCTCCTGCACGATGCCGTAGCAGATGGAGAGGCCGAGCCCCGTGCCCTTGCCCGCACCCTTGGTCGTATAGAAGGGCTCGAAGATCTTGCCGAGTTCGCTGCGGGCGATGCCGTGCCCCTGGTCCACCACCTCGACGATCGCCCCTGCGTCGGGCCGGTCGCCGCGTCGCGACACGATCCGCACGTTCCCGCGGTCGCCCATCGCGTCCATGGCGTTGAGCAGCAGGGCCATGAACACCTGCACGAGCTGCTCCGCGTTCGCGTGCGGCACCCGGCCGATGAGCGCGTCCAGCTCCGTCTCCACCGTGAGCTTCTTGAACCGCACGTGGTGCTTGAGCAGGAAGAGCGTGCGCTCCACCACCTCGTTCACGTTCACCCGCTCCTTGCGCGACTGCTTGGGGCGGCTGAAGTCGAGGAGCCCGTCGACGATCTGCTTGCAGCGCTGCACCTCGTTCTCGATGATGCCGAGGAAGTCGTGCGTCTCCGGCGCCAGCGTCACCCCCGACTTCTCGAGATCATCGATCCGGTAGCCGAGGGACTCGGCGCAGGCCGCGATCGTCGCGAGCGGATTGTTGATCTCGTGCATCACGCCGGCGGCGAGCTGGCCGATGGCGGCGAGCTTCTCCGCCTGCGAGAACCGCTCCTGCGCCTCCTTCCAGTCCGTGACGTCCTCGCCGATGGTGATGACGTGGGTCACGGGACCGTCGCCAAGCCGCATGGGGATCTTGGTGATGCGGTAGGTGCGCGCCTCACCGGAGGAGATGCTCTCCATCTGGTACTCCTGCATCCGACCCGACGAGAAGACGTCCTCGAACTCGCGCCGGAGCATCGCCGAGGGCTGCCGGTGCAGGATCTCGAAGATCGTGCGTCCGATGGCCTCTTCGCGCGAGACGCCCTGCATGCCCGTCTCGCGCTTCCGATTCCAGCTCTGGATCCGGAACTCACGGTCGATCACGTACAGGCCAAGTGGCAGCGAGTCGATGATCTTCTCGGTGAAGCGCCGCCCACGCTCGATCTCCTGCGTGCGCGAGGCGACCTCCACCTCGAGCTGGCGTGAACGCTCGGCATGGGCGAGCTCCGGGGCGAGGATGTTGGCGAGCGCTGTCAGCAGGAGCTGCTCCTCCGCCGCCAGCGTGCGCACGAGTCGGAGCGCCAGCGCGCCCAACCTGCGGTTCCCGAGGACGATGGGCACCACCGCGAGGTCGCGCGGCGCGTCGACCGCATCGACGCTGATGAGGCCGGCACGGATGTGGGCCTCGGTGAAGGTGCCCAGCCCCGCGCCCCAGCCCCGACGCAGTCCCGACGGCGTATGCAGCCAGAGCGCGCACTCGTCCGCCCCCAGCGTGGCCCCGACCGTCTCCAGGATCCGCTCGATGCTCGTCTCCAAGGCGCGCGCGGAGGCGAGTTCGGCGCTCAGCTCCGCCAGCGTCGCCAGCGCGCGCGCGGCGCGACTGTCAGAGGCGGGCGTCGTCGGGGAAAGTGGGGTCACTGGCCGCATGGGAGGGCGATGGCGGAAGGTACGGGTCGCCTCCGGGGCGGACAAGGTGAGCCGTCCGGCGCCTTGCCAGGCTGACAGCGCACCCGGTCGCTCCGGCAGGCGGCCCGGTCACCGAGGCGCACGGCGCACGGCACGCGGGTTGCGCCCTCGTGCGCACGGCGACGCCGATGGACGGCTCGCCTCACCCCTGGACCGATCAACGAGTGGAGGATCTCATGGTGTATCGTACGACGCTGACGCCGCTCTTCACGCTGCGGCGCGAGATGGACCGCCTCTTCGACGACGCCTTCGGGCGCGGCGCGACGTCGCCCGCGAGCTGGACCCCGGCGGTGGACGTGCGGGAGGAGACGACCGGGTTCGTCTTCGACCTCGAACTCCCCGGCGTGGACCCGAAGCAGGTGGAGGTGAACACGGACAATGGCGTGCTCACGGTGAGCGGCGAGAAGCACGCCGAGCGCCGGGACGAGGGCGGCGAGGACGGCAACCGCTGGCACATCGTCGAGCGCGTGACGGGCGCGTTCCGCCGGACCTTCCAGCTGCCGCAGAACGTGAAGGAGGACGCCATCGAGGCGACTTTCGCGAACGGCGTGCTGACGGTGCGCGTGCCGAAGGCGGAGGTGCCGAAGCCCAAGCGGATCGAGGTGAGGGCGAAGTAGGAGCGGGTGGACGGTGGACGGTAGACGGTGGGCGGTGGACGGTGGAGGCGTCCCGGCGCGAGGGTGCGCTGGGACGTCCTCGGCTCTCGGCCGCTCCCCGCCGTCAGTCGTCTACCGTCTGCGGTCTGCCGTCTCCCGTCTCCCGAGCTTCTCGATCTCCGCGAAGAGCTCGGCGTTGTCGCGTTTGTCGCGGTTCGCTGTCTCGACGTGCCGCCAGCGGACACGGCCCTCGCGATCGATGAGGAAATAGGCGCGATTCGAGTAGAAGCGCTCCTCATTGAGGGTGCCGTAGGCTCGTGAGACGTCGCGGCGGAAGTCCGACGCCAACTCCACGCCGAGGTGGTACTTCGCCCGATACTCCTTGAGCGTCGCCACTGAATCCACGCTGATCGGGATGACCTCGACGCCCAGGCGGGTGAAGGTGCCGTAGTCATCGCTGATGGCGCAGAGCTCGGCGGTGCAGGTGGACGTGAAGGCGAGCGGGAAGAAGGCCAGGAGCACGTCGCGCCTGCCGCGGAACTCGGCCAGGGAGACCTTCGAGCCGGAGGTCGCGTCCAGTGTGAAGTCGGGTGCGGCGGAGCCGATGGCCGGGACGGGTGCGGTGGTCATCATGAGCGGCCGTGGGGGGTGCGCGCGCGTGGCGGCGGGGCCGGCGGCGGGGCCTTCCGTGCAAATGGAGCGTGCCGGGATCGAACCGGCGACCCCCTGCTTGCAAAGCAGGTGCTCTCCCAGCTGAGCTAACGCCCCTCGAGTGGTGCGGGTGGTACCCCCGCAAGATACACGAGGGCCGCCGGTGGACGAAAGCCGCCGGCGGCCCTCCCGCGTGCCCCGCGCCCTACTCGTGCGCCGGCAGCGGCTCCATCGTGCGCGGATCCACCGGGACCTGAACCTCGTCCCGGTACGGCGACGTCATGAGCAGCACGCGCGCCTTCGGGAAGGCATCCATGAAGTGGGCGTAGCTCCAGGCGAAGATGCCGAGGAAGCCGAGGAAGATCCCCGCCTCCCAGAGCCCGAGCGGCGCGTGCGCCACCCGCGTGCCGTAGAGCGAGGGATAGACCTCGGAGTACCGCACGAGCCAGAGTCCGACGATGGAACAGAGCGCGAAGAGGATCATGGTGGGCCCAT
>JAOUHR010000137.1 GCA_029884515.1 Gemmatimonadota bacterium | reverse complement strand
CGCGATGGCGAGAGCCTCACGGGCCAGTCCTGGTGGATGCTCGCCGGCAACCGGGTCATCGGTGCCGAGTGGCTGGCCGAGGCGGGGCGTTTCGCACCGGCGGACTCGCTGATGCGCTTCACGCGCTCCTATGCCATCGCGCAGGCCGAGGGGCAGGCGATCGAGGCGACGTACGGCGCGTCCCAACTCCTGCGCTCGCGGATCTCCGAGGGACTCGGGAACAGGGTCGATGCCATCGCCTACGCGCGCATCTTCCTCGCCGCGTTCGACAAGGGCGGGCCCGAGGCGCAGGGGCGCGTGAAGGAGGCGCGCGACCGCATCACCCGGCTGGGCGGCACGCTCGAAGGCCTCCCGGTCCCACCGACACCCACGGGAGCACCATGACCCCGCGCCGCCTCTCGCCGGTCGCCCTCGCCCTCGCGCTGTGCGCACCGGCGCTCGCCGCCCAGACGCCCTCGCCCACCGCCCCCCGCGCCGAGCAGCTCAAGCAGCTCGACGCCTACATCCAGAAGGGGATGAAGGACTGGGGCATCCCCGGCCTCTCCATCTCCGTCGTGAAGAACGACACCGTGATCCTCTCCCGCGGCTACGGCGTGCGCGAACTCGGCAAGCCCGGCGCGGTGGACGACCAGACGCTCTTCGGCATCATGAGCACCACCAAGGCGTTCACCGCGCTCGGCATGGCGATGCTGGTGGACGACGGCAAGCTCAAGTGGGACGATCGCGTCACGCGGTGGGTGCCCGAGTTCCAGTTCCCCGACGCCTTCCTCGGGCGCGAGGCGACGGTGAAGGACCTGCTCACGCACAACATCGGGTTCGGCAACGCCGACCTGCTCTGGGTGCGCGGCGACCTCTCGCGCGCCGAGATCTTCCGGCGCATGCGCTTCGTCACGCCCGCCTACTCGCTCCGCTCGGACTTCGTGTACCAGAACGTCATGTTCGGCCTGGCCGGCGAGGTGATCGAGCGCGCGAGCGGGATGCACTGGGGCGACTTCACGCGCCAGCGGATCCTCGCGCCGCTGGGGATGTCACGCACGTTCACGAGCTACGGCGCGATGCTCGCCGCGCACGACGCCAACCGGTCCGCGCCGCACTACCGCATCCGCGACACCATCCGCGTGATCGCCGACGACTCGGTCGACGCGATCCCCGAGGCCGGCGCCCTCTGGAGCACCGCCGCCGACATGGCGAAGTGGACGCGCTTCCTGCTCGACTCGGGCCGCCTGGACGGCAGGCGCCTCGTGAGCGATTCGGGGTTCCGGCGGATCATGCAGCCGCAGTCGTTCGTGAACGCGGGGGAGTTCTACCCCACCGCGCGGATCACGAAGCCGCACTGGATGACCTACGGACTCGGCTGGTTCCAGCAGGACTTCCGCGGGCGATTCCTCGCCTTCCATACGGGGAGCCTCGACGGGCGCACCGCGATCATCGGGCTCGAGCCCGACCAGCGCGTGGGCGTGTACGTGTTCGGCAACCTCGACCACGCCGAGTTCCGCCACGCGCTCATGCTGCAGGCGATCGACCTCTTCGCCGGCACCAACGGCCAGCCGGTGCGCAACTGGAGCGACGAGTTCCTCCCGCTCTACGCGGGGCTCCGCGCCGACGCGGCCAAGGCGCGGGCCGCCGAGGACGCCAAGCGGGTGATGGGCACCACGCCGTCGCTCGACGTGGGGATGTACACCGGCACCTACACGCATCCCGCCTGGGGCGACCTCGTGGTCACACAGCTCAACGGCCGGCTGCGCGTGCAGTTCGGCGCGGGCCCGCTCAACGGCGGCCCACTCGAGCACTGGCACTACGACACCTTCCGGGTGCAGCTCGGCGACGGGCGGAACCCGCCCAACACGCTCACCTTCATCGTGGATCCGGCCGGGAAGGCGACGAAGGTGATGCTGGACGGGAGCCCGGAGTACACCTTCACGCGCTGATGGAAGTCTTCCGCGAGTTCACCTTCGAGGCCGCCCACCGGCTCCCCCACGTGCCCGCGGGCCACAAGTGCGCGCGGCTGCACGGCCACTCGTTCCGCGTGGAGGTGCACGTCGGCGGCGAGCTGCAGCAGCCCCTCGGCTGGGTGGCCGACTTCGCCGAGCTCAAGGCGGCCTTCGCGCCGCTGCACGCGCGGCTCGACCACCACTACCTGAACGAGATCGAGGGGCTGGAGAACCCGACGAGCGAGAACCTCGCGATCTGGATCTGGGAGCGGCTGCGCCCGGCGCTCCCCGGCCTCGTCACGATCATCGTGCGGGAGACGTGCACCTCCGGGTGCACCTACCGCGGACCTTCCACCACCGGGGCGCCCTGATGCCCACGACCATCCGACTGCCGCTGCTCGCGCGCGCCGCGCGCACCGCGCTCGCCGCGCTCGCCGCGCTCTGCGTGGCGCCCCTCGCCGCGGCCGCCCAGCGCTCCACCGCGGCGGCGGTGCCCGGCGCCGCGGGCCGCGCGCTCCAGGCGGAGGATTTCTACCGGCTGCGCACGCCCGGCGCGCCCCAGCTCTCCCCCGACGGCCGCTGGGTCGCCTTCACCGTCACCTCGCGCGTCGAGGCGACGAACGAGGACCCGAGCGAGGTCTGGCTCGCGGCCGCCGACGGCCGCACGCCACCGGGCCGCGTCTCCGCCGCGGGGCGCGATGCCACCGCGCCCCGCTGGAACGCGAACGGCACGCTCCGCTGGGTGGCGGGCACGCGCGAGTTCACGCTGGATCCCGCGGCGCCCGCGCGCGTGACGGAGGGCCCGCGCGCGGGCGCGTCGAACGGCCGGTCGACGACCCTCCCCGCGCCGCGCGGCGGAGCGGTCGCGGTGCTGCGCGACGTGCCGGTGCCCCCGCACCCGGGGAGCGCGCTCACGGACTTCGAGCGCCGGCACGAGGAGCGGTTCAAGGGCGTGCAGTTCGACTGGCTCGACTTCCAGCGCGACGGCCGGCCCTTCCCGGTGCCCAACGAGAACGACCCGCGGGTGAACCCGCCGCAGGAGATCTTCCTCACGCCGGCGGGCGAGGCGGAGCGCCAGCTCACGCGGCTCGGCCTCCGCCCCGTCTCGCTGGCGTGGACCGGCGACGCCTCGCGCCTCGTCTTCATCGCCGACTCGTCCTACCGCGACGAGCGGTCGTACGGGCGGAACGCGGTGTACGCGGTGACGACGGCGGGCGCGGTGCAGCGGCTCACGCCGGACCTCGACCACGACCACAGCGCGCTCCGGCCCTCGCCCGACGGCCGCTGGGTGCTCTACACGCGCCAGCTCTCCACCGACGCGGTGATCGCGCGCAAGCTCGACCACGGCGGCCCCACCGACCTCGCGATCGTGCCGGTGGGCGGCGGCGCCGAACGCATCCTCACCGCCGACTGGGACTATCTCCCGTCGAACGCGGAGTGGAGCCCGGACGGGCGGTACGTCTACTTCATGGGCGGTGTGGGTGGCACCACGCACCTCTTCCGCGTCGCGGCCGCCGGGGGCGCGGTGGAGCAGGTGACGACGGGCGAGCGGCGCATCTCCGGCCTCTCCTTCGACCGGGCGTTCACGCGCATCGCGTACACCGTCGGCATGATCGAGGAGCCCGCGGACGTCTGGGTGGCGAACATCGACGGCTCCGGGGAACGCCGCCTCACCACGCTCAACGCCGACTTCACGAAGGAGGTCGCGCTCAGCAGGGCCGACCGGCTCCGGTTCACGAGCAAGGACGGCACGCCCGTCGAAGGCTGGCTCCTCTACCCCTACGGGTACCGCGCCGACGGCGGTCCCTATCCCCTCGTCGTCGCCAACCACGGCGGCCCGCACTCGGCCGACGGGTACGCATTCGACTTCGCCCGGCAGTACTTCGCCGCGAACGGGTACTTCGTGCTCAAGGTGAACTTCCGCAGTTCCACCGGCTACGGCGAGGAGTTCCTCTGGGGCACCTGGGGCGCGTGGGGCGACCGCGACGGCGAGGACGTGATGGCCGGCGTCGACCACGTGCTGGCGCGCTACCCGGTCGGCCGGCGGCAGGTGGCCACGGTGGGCCACTCGTACGGCGGCTTCATGACCAACTGGCTCATCACGCAGTATCCCGACCGCTTCGCCGCGGCGATCCCCGGCGCGGGGATCGTGAACTGGATGAGCGACTACGGCACCGCCGACATCGCGCGCACCAAGGAGACCGAGTTCTACGGCACGCCCTGGGACGAGCGCGCGCGCGCGATCATGATCCGCCAGTCACCGCTCACGTACGCGGGCCGCGTGCGGACGCCGACGCTGTTCATCAACGGCGAGGTGGACCAGCGCGTGCCCTACTCGGAGGCGGAGCAGATGTACGTGGCGCTCAAGAAGAACGGCGTGGCGGCGCAGATGATCCAGTACGCGGGGATGCCGCACGGCATCACCGGGAGCTGGAACGTGGTGCACCGGATGCTCAACGAGCGCCGCTGGCTCGACCGCTGGCTGAAGGGCGGCCCGTCGATGTAGGGCGTGCTACCAGGGCTCCGCCGCCGAGGGCCCGTAGATCGAGGGCACCGGCGCCCCCATCAGGCGCAGGTAGGTGGAGAGCTGCCCGCGGTGGTGGATGCTGTCGTGGAGCATGAACCAGCAGATCTGCGCGACCGACAGCTCGCCCGGTGTCTTGGGGCCGACGAAGAACATGACCTTCGCGTCCATGCGCTTGTCGCTCGCCTTGGCGATCGCCTCCTTCACCGCCTTCGTGCTCGCATCGAACGCGCGCTGTACCTCGGCGAGCGAGGCCGGCGCCTTCGGGAAGTTGGGTGGCCACTCCCACGTGTCGTTGAGCGCAGCGGCCATCCCGCCCTGACCGAGCACGAACACGAAGGAGAGCTCGCGCGCGTTCTTGAGGCCCTCCACCGGGCGGAACTCCGCCTGGTCGGCGGGGATCGCGTGGAGGACGCGGCGGGTGGTGGCGTTCTCGCGGGTCCAGACGGTCTCGAACTGCTCGAGGGCGCTCATCATGGGCGGCTCCGGTGCGGGAGGGGCGGGGGAGATCGAGCATCGCGCCGCCGGGCGCGGACGTCAAGCCTGGCCGGAGTGTTCAAGCGGATGCTGCAGCCGCGCGGCGACGAAGCCCCGGAAGCGGTGCCTGCGCGGCCGGATCGCGACCCGAGCGCCCTAGTACCGGAACAACCGGTTCACCTTCACCACGAACGCCCGGTTCTTGAGCCCGCGCACCTGGCCCGGCGTGGCGAACCGGTCGCTCGTCGTGTCGCGCTCGTCGGTGTAGACGAGGAAGATCTCGCTCCCCGGCGCATACTCCCAGCGGAAGCGGAGGTTCGTGCTGAAGGCGCGGTCGGCGGAGTTGTACTGCAGGAGCGCGCTCGCGAACATCAGCGGCGAGAAGCCGTAGTCCACCCGCGCCCGCGCGAGCCGCGTGGTGAACGACCCCGCCTCCCGCTCGATGCGGGTGATCGAGAAGGTCGGCTCCAGCGCGAGGCGCTGCGAGATCGCGATGCGCGCGGACGAGAAGAAGTTGCCCGGCCCGAAGGTGACGCTGCGGATGGTGCCGTCGTAGAAGTGCCCGCCCTGCACCTTGATCGTGCCCGAGGCGCGCCGCTGGGCGCCGAAGTCGTAGGCCACGGCGACGTCGGTGAAGGCGTACTGGCCCTCGTCGATGGCCGCGGGTGAGCCCGAGGGCGTGAAGGGCACCCGGAGGTTCTCGAAGTCGTGCGTGAGGTCGATCGAGAACTTGTCGCTGCTCGCGAACTCCGTGTCGAAGTGCCCGGTGAAGACCCGCGAGTCGATGGAGCCGGCGCCGTTCTCCACGTACTCGGCGCCCGTGCTGAAGGTGAACTTCCGCACGCTCGGCAGGAGCAGCGTGGGGCGCGGGCTGTACCGGAGGGAGCCGTACGCGCGGTTGAAGTCCGCGCGCCGGCGG
>JAOUHR010000136.1 GCA_029884515.1 Gemmatimonadota bacterium | reverse complement strand
AGCACGCCCGGTGGCAGCCCCGCGTCGCGGATGCAGTCGGCGAGCAGCCGGCCCGACCAGGGCGTGTCGCTCGCGGACTTGAGCACCACCGTGTTCCCGGTGACGAGCGCCGCCGCCACGGGACCTCCCGCGAGCGCGAGCGGGAAGTTGAACGGCGTGATCACCGCCCACACCCCGTACGGCTTCATGATGCTGCGGTTGTGTGACTTGAAGCCGATGAGGGGATCGTCCGGCAACGTGTGGTCGAAGCCGGCGTTGCGCTCCCACTCGTCGCAGTACACGGTGAAGAAGTCGGCGGTCTCCTGTGTCTCGCCGAGCGCCTCCATCCGGTTCTTGCCGACCTCCAGCGTGAGCGCGGCGCCGATCTCGTAGACGCGCTCCTCGATGAGCGCGGCGACCTTCCGCAGGAGCCGGATGCGCTCCCCGGCCGGCGTGGAGCGCCAGGCGGGGAACGCGGCCGCGGCGGCGCGCATCGCGGCGTCCACCTCGGCCGGCGAGGCCGAGGCGAACTCGCCGAGCACCTGGTTGCGGTCGGTGGGCGACGTGTTCGCCCGCGTGCGCCTGGTGGCGACGTCCTTGCCCGCGATGTGGAGCGGGTGGGTCGCGCCGAGCCTGCCGCGCATCGCCCGCATCGCGGCATCGAAGCGGTCGTGCAGCTCCGGCGGCGGGTCGAACATCGTGGAGTAGGTGAGCTTGAAGGCCATGGGGGTCTCAGGCGTGGGTCGGGAAGTGGCTCGCGAGCAGGCGATCGAGGAGCGCGAGCCCGTGCGCGAGGTCGGCGTCCTCGATCACGAGTGGCGGCGCGAGCAGGATGAGGTTGCCGCGTGTGGCGAAGGAGACGCCGGCCTGCAGCCCGGCATGGACGAGCGTCCTGAGGGCGGGCGGCGTCTCGGGCCACGGGGCGAGCGGGGTGCGCTTCTCGCGATCGGCCACGAGCTCCACCACGGCGAAGAGTCCATGGCCGCCGCGCACGTCGCCGATCACCGCGTGGCGCGCCTGCATCGCGCGCAGCTCCGTGAGCATCGTGGCACCGAGGCGCCGCGAGCGCGCGACGAGTCCCTCGCGCTCATAGGCCTCGACCGCCGCCACGCCGGCGGCGCAGGCGAGCGGATGCCCGCAGTAGGTGAGACCGGTGTAGAGCATCTCGTGCTCGAGCTTCGCGGCGACCTCGGCCGAGAGCACCACGGCGCCGAGCGGGAGGTGCGCACCCGTGAGTCCCTTGGCGAGGGTCATCAGGTCCGGGCGGCCAGCTTCGCCATGCCGCTGCCAGGCGAACCACTCGCCGCAGCGGCCGAAGCCACTCATCACCTCGTCGGCGATCAGCCAGGCGCCGCGGCGCGTGGCCTCGGCGCGGAGCGCAGGCCAGTACGTGTCGGGCGCGACGATGCCGTTGGTGCCGGCGTCGGGCTCCATCAGCACCGCGGCGACACCCTCGGCGCCTGCACCCGCGAGCAGCTCGCCGACGCGCGCCACCGCGCGTGCCGCGCAGGCGTCCGCGTCGGTCGTGCCGAAGGGACAGCGGTAGGCGTAGGGTGGCGGCGCGTGCGCCACGCGGAAGTCCGCCGGATCCACCTGCGTGCGCGTCCGCGTGTCCCCGGAGAGCGCCATCGCCGCATAGCTCGCGCCGTGGTACGAGCGGTCGCGCGTCACCACGAGGCCGCGCGGCTTGCCGCTGGCCTGTCGCGCGAACTTCACGGCGTGCTCGTTCGCGTCCGCGCCGCCGAGCGTGAAGAACACGCGGCCACCGGTGAACCCGCTCTTCTCGAGGAGCAACTCGGCGAGGCGTGCCCGGGGCTCGGCGCCCCAGGCGTTCGCGACGTAGCAGAGCCGGTCGGCCTGGGCCTTGATCGCCGCGACCACCGCCGGATGCTGGTGGCCGAGGTTGCAGCACTCCGACTGGCTCGAGAAGTCGAGCAGCGAACGCCCGTCGGCCGTCTCGAAGCGGGCACCCTTGCCACCGACGACGGTCGGTGCGTCCCAGGCGGACTGCACCGACCAGCTGTGGAGGACCGTCTCGCGTTCGGCGGAGTGTGAGGTCATCGGCGGAATATACAAAACACGGTTCACTCAACGAACGCATGTTCGCATTGCGAACCCAAGCCACACCTGATATCCTTTCCGGAAATAGCCCCAGGGCTCCGTGACCACCAGCGTGCGCGAAGGGACGGCCGAGCCGTCGTTCACCAGATCCTCCAACTACGTGCAGACCCTCGCACGTGGGCTCGACGTCATCCGGGCGTTCGATCGCGAGCGGCCCGAGATGTCCCTCTCCGAGATCGCCGAACGCGTCGGCTTGGCCCGCGCCGTGGTGCGGCGGCTGCTGATGACCCTCGAGTACCTCGGCTTCGTCGGACGCCGCGACCGGATGTTCTTCCTCACGCCGCGGACACTCGAGCTCGGCTACCGGTACCTCGCCGCGCTCGACCTGCCCGAGCTCGCGCAGCCCCTGATGCGCGCACTCGCCGACGAGGTGGACGAATCGTGCTCCATGTCCGTGCTCGATGGGCGCGACATCGTCTATGTGCAGCGCATCCCGGTGCGGAAGGTGATGGCCCTGACGCTCACGGTCGGCGCGCGCCTGCCCGCGTACGCAGCCTCGATGGGGCGCGTGCTCCTCGCAGGGCGCGACGATGCGGAGGTGGAGGCCTGGCTCAAGGGCAAGCGTTTCCCCGCGCTCACCCCGTTCACGCTCTCCGAGCCCGCGGCGATCCTGCGCGAGGTGCGGAAGGTGCGCGAGCAGGGCTTCGCGTATACCGAGCAGGAGATGGAGATCGGCCTCTGTTCGGTCGCGGTCCCGGTGCGCGACGGCACGGGCGCGGTGATCGCCGCGCTCAATGTGGGGATGCCGTACCGCGACGGTGCGCGCGAGCGGATGATGCAGGTGGTGCTCCCGGCCGTGCGGATCACCGCGGCGGCGATCGCGCAGGCGTGGGGCGCCGCGCACCCCGCCTCGCGCGGGAACGGTCGCCCCTCCCGATGACGCGGCCGGGGCCCGGCACGACGGCCGGCGCGAAGGCCCCGGCCTACCTCGCGCTCACGCGCGCCGTCTCCCCGCGGCTCGCCGAGTGCGAGCTCACGCACCTCGCCCGCACCCCGATCGACGTGCCGACCGCGTTCGCGCAGCATCATCGGTACGAGCAGCTCCTGACCTCGCTGGGATGCGAGGTGCGCCGCGTCGCGCCCGCGCCCGACCATCCCGACTCGGTCTTCATCGAGGACACCGCCGTGGTGTTCGATGATGTCGCCGTCGTCACGCGACCCGGTGCCCCCTCGCGGCGCGCCGAGGTGCGGGCGGTGGAGGAGGCCCTGACGCCGCTCCGCGCGCTCGTGCGGATCGTGGCCCCGGCCATCCTCGACGGCGGCGACGTCTGCGCCGTGGGCAAGCGGGTCTTCGTGGGACGCACCACGCGCACCGACGACGCGGGGATCGCGCAGCTGCGCACCGAGCTCGCCCCGTTCGGGTACTCGGTGCGCGCCGTGGACGTCAGCGGCTGCCTGCACCTCAAGTCGGCGGCGACGGCGATCGACGACCACACGGTCCTGCTGAATCCCGAGTGGGTGGATGCCGGGCTCTTCGCCCCGCTCGAGACGGTCGCGGTGGATCCCGCCGAGCCGATGGCGGCGAACGTGCTCCGCATCGGCGACACGCTGGTGTACGCGGATGCGTATCCGCTCACACGCGCGCGGCTCGAGGCGCGCGGTCAGGTGGTGCACACGGTGGCGGCGACGGAGATCGCGAAGGCGGAGGGCGCCGTGACCTGCTGCTCGCTCGTGCTGCGGGCGCAGCGATGACCATCCGGTCGACCGAGCGCCGGGTCCGGCTCGCCCTGTTCGCCGCCGCCCTCGTGGCGAGTCCCGGTGCCGCGGCGGCGCAGGCGCCCGCTGCGCCCCCGCGCTGGGAAGCCGGGCTCGCACTCGGCTACGGGACCGTCGAGATCACGTCGCGTGAAGGGCGGGGCGGGGGGCGGGGGGCACTGGCCATGGACTTCCGCATCGCGCGCGCGCTCGCGCGAGGCACGCGCGTGAGCGTGGAACTCGGGGGATGGGCGATGGAGTACGCGAACATCTGGGACCCGGCCAAGGGTGAGAGTGTGAGCGGGCTCTCCGTCGGCCTGCAGGTGACGCCGGTGCGCGCGTGGCCGCTGTTCGTCGAGGCCGGCGCAGGCCTCATCACGTACACCAACCACCACCCGCTGGAGTTCGGCAGTGACGGCACGGGCTGGAGGGCGGCCGTCGGATACGAGGTCGCTCTCCCGGCGTCGTTCGTGCTCGTTCCGAGCGTGCAGCGGAGTGGCGGGCGATTGCGCGACATCCGCAACGCCCTCGTCAGCGAGACGGGACTCGGGTACTCGGTGACCAGCGTTCGCGTGGCCCTGCTCCGGCGCTGGGGACGCTGAGGGATGCGTGCGCGTCCCGCGTCACCCGGGGATGTCGGAACCCCGGGCTGGGTGCGGCCGCGCTGGGAGGGGACGTGGCGTGCCCTCGGTCACTCGGCCGATCCCGTCGAGATCGCACCCCTCCTTGCCGGGCTCCTCGCGCGATACGCCGAGCCCCACCGCGCGTATCACACGCTGGTCCACCTCGAGGAGTGCTTCGGCCACTGGGCGGCGGTGCGGGGGCTCGCCGACCGTCCCGGCGAGGTGGAACTCGCCCTCTGGTACCACGACGCCGTGTACGACACGCACCGCGACGACAACGAGGCGCGCAGCGCCGCGCTCGCGCGAGCGGCCATCACCGGTGCCCGGCTCGCCACGGCCGTCGGCGACCGCGTGGAGGCGCTGATCCTCGCCACGCGGCACGATGGCACCCCCCTCGCCGGCGACGCGGCGCTCCTCGCCGACGTCGACCTCGCGATACTCGCCGCGCCGGCCGAGCGCTTCGATGAGTACGAGCGCCAGGTGCACGCGGAGTACGCCTGGGTGCCGCAGGCGATCTTCCGTTCCAAGCGCCGGGCGATCCTCGAGGCCTTCCTCGCGCGCGCACACATCTACGCGAGCGCGCCGTTCCGCGCGTCGTCGGAGGCATCGGCCCGGGCGAACCTCGCGCGGTCCCTGGCGCGCCTCACGGACTGAAACAGCGGCGCCGGAGCGGGCGTAGGGCGACCGGACCTTCCGACCCCGCGAGCGATGCCGGCTTCCCTGCGCGACCTCCAGCTCGGCCTCCGCACCCTGCGCAAGAGCCCCGGCCTCACGCTCGTCTCGGTGGTCGCCCTCACGCTGGGCATCGGGCTCACCACGATGATGTTCAGCATCGTCTACGGCGCGCTGCTCAAGGGATTGCCGTTCGCCGAGGGCGACCGGATCGCGGTCATCTCGCGGACCAACCCCGGACTCGAGGTGCAGAAGCAGCCGATCCCGATCCAGGACCTGCCGGACCTCGCGGCGCAGCAGCGGAGCTTCTCGCACTTCGGCGCGTACACCTCGGGCACGATGAACGTGAGCGGCACGGAGCGCGCTGAACGGTACTCGGGCTCCTGGGTCACGCAGCAGACGTTCGCGATGACGGGCGTGCAGCCGGTGCTGGGGCGCGACTTCCGGCCGGGCGAGGACACACCGCAGGGCGCGCGCGTGGTCGTGCTCGGTTACGACATGTGGCAGACGCGGTTCGGCGGTGCGACCTCCGTGCTCGGCACCACGATTCGCGTGAACGGCGTGCCGTACGAGGTGATCGGCGTGATGCCGGACGGCTTCGCGTACCCGCAGAACGACCAGCTCTGGCTCCCGCTGCAGCAGGACCCGCTCGTCGGCGTGCGCGGGGAGGGCCTGTTCGTCTCGGTGGTGGGGAAGCTCAAGCCGGGCGTCAGCCACGCGCAGGCGGCGGCCGACGTGACGACCATCATGCAGCGGCTCGGGGCCGAGTATCCGGAGACCAAC
>JAOUHR010000135.1 GCA_029884515.1 Gemmatimonadota bacterium | reverse complement strand
GCACCGGGCCGCGGCCCGCCGCCGCCTCAGCGGGCGATCGCCAGGCCGAAGTAGAGCGAGGGCTTGAACTTCTTGTCGAGGTCGGAAAGCACCGCCGGGTCGGGATTCGTGACCACCTGACCCAGCAGCAGGCCCGCCGGCAGTTGCGGGGTGCGCTGCCAGACCCAGCCCACGTTGAGCAGCACGGGCTCGAGGATGCGGATCGTCGCGCCCAGGTACAGGTCCGGCGCGCTGTTCTCGCCGAGGCCGACGCCCAGGTGCATGCCGAGGATCGGGAAGCTCGACGATGCCACCTGGATCAACAGGGACGGCGTCACCCGCTGGTCCTTCGTGTTCGAGTCGATCAGCGTGCTGCTGGCGAAGGCGTAGGTGGGGAGCGGCTTGAGCCAGTTCACGCCGAGCGCGACCTCGCAGATGAGCCCCTGCCGGGGCCGCGTGAACACGTCGGTGCCGTCGCCGTGCAGCCGCACGACGTTCTTGTACTCCGGCGTCTCCTGCGGGGCGATCGAGATGCGCCGGACGGCGCCCTCCCCGGCGCTGAGCGTGAAGATGCGGGTCGTCTGCGCCCGCGCCCGCGCGATGCGCAGCAGGCTGGTCTGGAGCGCCGGATACGAGGCCTCCAGCGAATCCACCCCGGTGGTCACCCGCGCATGCAGCGCGAGCGCCTCGCGCGCGACGAGGTCCGAGCTGGACCCCGCATAGTTCCCCGACTGGATCGCGACCACCATCTGCTGCAGCGAGGAGACGGCCGCCGACGCATCGCTGGACCGCTGCTCGATGATCGCCGGTGTGCGCGCGGGATCGCTCAATCCCTCGGCCACGGCGTCGAGCGATGCCTGGAACCGGCCGAGCACGACATCCAACGGGACGCTCTCGCCTCGTGCGGCGAAGCGGCCGATGGAGTCGTCGAGCGTCCGGCCGAGCCGGGCGAGCAGGTGCGTGAGGTCGGCGTAGGCGTTCACGCTCGCGCGGATGCGCTCCATCTCCGCCTCGAGCACGCCCTCGGTCAACCGGGTGCTGCCCCGGGAGGCGAGCTGGGCGAAGGCCGAGCTGAGGTCGAGCGACCCCGTGGGGAGCACGGGCGCGCTGAGCCCGGGCGAGACCGCGCCGCTCACCGCCGCCGAGCTGAGGATGAAGCCGCCGCTCAGGAACCGGCTCCCGATGTCCCGGCAGGACTTGACGCTCTCCTGCCGCACGAGTTCCGCCTTGACGCCGTACGTGTAGAGGAGCGGATTGGCGTTGGTGATGACCACGCTGACGGGCCGATCGACGGGGATGTCGGCCACCGGCGCGGCCGTCGAGAACTGCGCCCAGCGCTCGAGCACCTTGCCGGCCTGGTTCTCCAGCACGACGCTGCCGGTGAGCTGGTCGACCACGACGCGATACGGCGCCTTGCGCGTCAGGGCTGCCGCCGGCAGGGCGGAGACCGTGGGCGCGCTGGCGTCCTGTGCCGACACGGAGGACGATGCCACCAGCACGAGCGCGAGCACGAGCGCGAGCGCGGTGCCCAGCGCCCTGCGCGTGCACGGAGAACAACCGGCGGACTGGCAGGGCATCGAGGATCTCCTTGGGGTCAGTGCTGCTCGCGGTCGGCTATCGCCGCACAACCTTGATCGTGACGGCCTGGGTCGTGCCCGTGCCGGCGGCGCGCCCCTTCACGCCCGAGCGCGTGCCCCGGAACGCATCGGCGACCAGTTCCTCGAAGTAACTCATCGGGTCGCCGCCCCGCGAGAGCCCCCGCGCCTCGAGGATCGGGCCGAAGTCCAGCCGGTCGCGCGTGGCGAAGAGCTTGAGCACGTAATCGCCGAAGGGCTCGTCGGCGCTGAAGCAGAGGTCGCGCACGAGGAAGGTACTCCCCGGGGCCAGCCGGTTGTCGGACACCCGGAGCTCGGCGTTCGGGAAGAGCTGCGTCGCGTCGTTCGCACTGAGTTCGAGCACGGCCACATACGCCGCCTCCCGTCCCACGTTCCGCAGGCGCAGGAGGTAGCCGTCATCCTTGTGGAAGATCCAGCCGGCGGCATCCTTGCGTGCGCCGAACCGGGTGGTGTCCGACGCCACGCACCCGCGGCTCGTCAGCTGGTGCGTCGCCGGCACGACCTCCAGGCGCACATCGAGGCCGGGATCGCGGAGTTCGACCTGCATCAGGTACCGATTGCGCGCGTACGCTCGCAGGTGCGCGATGAGGGCGCTGCGATCCGACTCGGCGCGCGGATCGAATGGTCCCGCGAGCGTGACCTGGTCGGCGGCGGTGCGCAGGAACACCTGGCCATCCGTGCCGCCCTTGGAGGTGAGGACGACGTCGGGCCGTTCGTCCACGAGCGCGAGGTTCGGGACCGACGCGAGCGCCGCGCCGAGACGGCCGCGCGGGCCGGCGTCCGGCACCGCGTCCGCGGCCACGCGCACCACGAGCGAGCCGTACCCGAACTCGGTCAGGAACGCCCGGCTCGCCTTGATCCGTCCGCCGGCGTCGGGCACGGACAACGTGACGTCCGCGGAGACCTCGTCCGCGGAACCGACCTCGCCCTGCGCGAACGGGGCATCACCCGGGCCGGCGCCCAGCGCGTAGAAGGCGACGCGTGCGCCCGGCTGGATCCCGGCGAGCGTCCCGCCCTCGATGACGGCGACGCTGTCGCCGAGCACGGCCCGCACGCCGAAGAACGTCCGGCCGTCGGAGACACGGCCGCTCAGGACCTCCGCGTCGACGGACCCCTCGATCTGCGGCGTCTGGCCGGGCACCAGCGCGGCCATGACGAGCCGGATCTGCTCGAACCACGCGGCGTACGACATCCCGGCCGTCACGTTGGGGAGCGTGCGACTGAGCGCCAGGGAGAGCGGCCCCACGGGCGTGCGACCCGGGCCCCACACCTCGTGATCCAGCTCGTCGTGGTCGGTGGCCGAGATCACCACGAGCGGCGCGAGGTCGCGGCCCCCGGCCCCGCGTGATGCCCCGGTCTCCAGCAGGTCGCCCGATGCGCCGCGCACCGCCGCCGGCGGACCGATCGGTCGCGCCACGCCACGCACCGGGAGCTCGAAGGCGGCCCGCGTCGCGGAGCCCGAGAAGCAGGCGTCGATGGTGACCAGCACGTGGCCCGCCGCGCCGACAGCCGCCCGCAGTCGCGTGAGCAGTGCGTTGAGCGTGTCGTCGCGGAGGTGCTTCTCGCCGGCATACCCGGGCGGGAAATCCTTCGCATCGTGGTTGGGGGCGCCGTACGGGACGAGCACCTCGTCATAGCCGTCCAGCTCGTCGCCGTTGTCGTCGGTGACCTGGTGCCCGTGACCACTGTAGTGGAACACCACCACGTCGCCGGGCCGCGCGCGCGCCAGCAGGTGCGTCTCGAAGGCATCCAGGATGCCCTGCCGCGTGGCCTTGCCGTCGGCGAGCAGCAGGATGTCCGCGTCGGAGAAGCCCTGGCTGCGCAGCGCGGCCATCACGAGTGGCGCATCGTTGCCGGCGTTGATCTGCGGGTACCCGTAGATCTCCGGCGCCGGGTACTTGCCGATCGTCACGACCAGGGCGAGTCGCTGGGGAACGGCCTGGGCGCCGAGCGGCTGCACGGCCGGGGCCACGCACGGCAGCGCCAGCAGGGTCGAGACGGCGCCGATCCGTGCCGCCAGCCGCAGGCGAGTCGATCGGATGCGCCGGCCGGCATGCGGATCCTGCGGCCGACCGGAGCGACGATTCAAGGATGCCCCTTCAGGAGAGAGGAAAGGCCGAGTTCCGATCCGCGAACCTCAGCCACCCGGGCTTGAACGCGCGATTTCGGCAATCATACGGAAGCCCGCGGATTAGTCAATCCGCGTGGACGCAGGATTCCCTCAGGGTCCGGGATCGATCCGCATGGCGTACGTGGCGTCCTGCCCGTCCCCGCCCGCCGTATGGGTGAACGTCCACCCTCCGTAGCTCCAGACCATCTCGGTCTGCGGCGATGTCCCGGTGACGGTCGCCTTGCCGGCATGTGCGTCGAGCCATGCCACGAGGGTCCGGACCGGCGGGTTCTGCTGTTCCATGTAGCCGTCGAGGATGACGTGCGTGAGACTCCCCGACGTGTCGAACTCGAACACCAGGGAGACCGGCGCCTGGTCCGGGACGAGCTGCGCATCGTATTGGATGCGGTCCGCCGACCCGGTGGCGGTGGGCTCCTCCTTGAACACCCGTCGCAGGGCTTGCGTCACCGAATCGCGGGAGATGCCGCGCGCGATGGCGATGGCCTGGCCATTGATCTCGAGGGGGAAGCCCTGGACCTGCGGCTCACGGCACGCGACCGCGGCGCAGACGAGGAGCACCGACCCCGCCCACCACGCGGGGCGGGACACGGCGCCATCAGGGGATACGCGCATCCTTCATCTCCTTGCAGGACGGAAGAAGCAGCCACAGCCGCACGGGGGAGGTCTGAGCGACCGGACCTGACCCGGCCGGCGGGCATGCGGGCTCGCGAACGCGTGAGCCGCATGCCGCATCGCCGACGCCGTGGCGCAGCGGCCGTTCACTGGCCCTGGGCGGAGGCGTAGATCCTCAGGTTGCGGATCGACCCCTTGAAGATACGGCCCGACGAGTAGTCGGTCACCGAGACGCTTCGGTCGTCGCCGTGGTCGAGCGCGGTCTCCACGGAACACACCTGCTTCCCATTCAGGTACGCGCGTGCCGCATGGCCGTCGTAGGTGAGGCGGACCCTGTACCATGTGCCGGGCGCGTAGGATGCGCCGGGACACTCGGCCCGGTTCGCGTTGTTGTACTTCAGGCCGAGACCTCCATCCGCCTTGAGGAGGAAGCCCAGCCACCGGTAGCCCGTGCCTCCGATCAAGACCGGCCGGTCCGCCAGTTCGTCGGCCTTGAAGTCGACGGCGATCGTGAACTGCTGGAAGTCGAACTCCGGCGGCATTCTCACGTTGAGTATGGAGCCCCCCGATTGGGGGTCGAAGCCACCGTACGTGCCGCCGATGTAGGCGGCGCCGTCGACGAACGTGATGGCGGACATCGTCACGTCCCCGGACTTGCCGGAGCCGTCGGCAGCATCGGCCGCCAGCGGATAGCTCGCCAGCACGGCGGCGGTGGGGAGAGGGGGCGGCTGCGTGACAGGGGACGGCTGCGTGACAGGGGCCGGCTGCGTGACTGGGGCCGGCCCCGGACCCGGCGCCGACGTGGAAACGCACGACGAGATGCCCAGAAGCGGAGCCAGGAGCAACAGCGAGGCCGTGCGTCTCCGAGACCAGGACGAGGGTCCGAACGTGTTCATAGGGGGTTCCTTGGATGTTGGAGCAGGAGGACGCACCACCTCAGGAGTTTGCACGGACGCCGAGACGGGCAGACCATCTCGGTCAGCGGCGATGTCCCGGTGACGGTCGCCCTGCCGGCAGGTGCGCCGAGCCAACCCACGAGGGTCCGGACCAGCGGGTTCTGCTGTTCCATAGTAGCCGTCGAGGATGACATGCGTGAGACTCCCCGACGAATCGGGATCGAAGCGCAGGGTGACCGGCGCCCGATCCGGGACGAGCTGCGCGTCGTATCGGATGCGGTCCGCCGACCCGGTGGCGGTGGGTTCCTCCTTGAACGCCCGTCGCGGGGCTCGCGGCACGCCACCGCGGCGCAAACGCCAGGTAGTATTACCGGTAGAAGTCAGCCTCGCATGAACCGCCCGCCAACCACGGAGAATTCCGGTGCCTGGGCTCCTGTAGCGTGTCTTCCCCCATCGTGGGTCATCGCGTCCGCGCGATTCCCGGCAGGGTTCGCGCCGGATTCCTCTTGCTTGCGGTGGCCCTGCTGGCGGGTGGCTGCCCGGTGGCTGATCCGCGCACGGAATCGTGGCTGGTCAATCGCTCGGAGGGGCCGATCGAGGTTCGTCTCGAGCTGGATGCCGGGAGGTACGGCGTCGCCTCCCCCGAAACCGCCGTCGGC
>JAOUHR010000134.1 GCA_029884515.1 Gemmatimonadota bacterium | reverse complement strand
ACGCCGCGCTGGGATGCACTGCACATTCCGCCACAGATCGACCGTCGGACCGTGGAGGCAGACGTGCGAGGACGAGGGCCCGGAGCGACGCACAGGCGTCAGCTGAACGACGAAGGCTCACTGGACCAGTACCTGCGCGACATCAGCGTCTTCCCGCTGATCTCGCGCGAGGAGGAGGTCCGGCTCGCGCAGCGCATCCGCGCCGCCGACCAGGAGGCGCTCGACACGCTCGTGCGCTCGAACCTCCGCTTCGTCGTCTCCGTCGCCAAGAAGTACCAGAACCAGGGCGTCTCCCTCTCCGACCTGATCAACGAGGGCAACCTCGGCCTGATCCGCGCGGCCCACAAGTTCGACGAGACGAAGGGGATCAAGTTCATCTCCTACGCCGTCTGGTGGATCCGCCAGGCCATCCTTCAGGCCTTGGCCGAGCAGAGCCGCATCGTGCGCGTACCGCTCAACCGGGCGGGCGCGCTCCACCGCATCGGCAAGCGCGCCAACGCCCTGCTGCAAGAGCTCGGACGCGAGGCCACGCACGCCGAGATCGCCGAGGGGATGGAGATCACGGAGGAAGAGGTCGCGAAGACGATGTCGATCTCGCAGACCCACCTCTCGCTCGATGCGCCGATGGCCCCCGGCGAGGACAACCGGCTGCTCGACTACCTGCCGGACACGCAGAGCGCGACGCCCGACCAGGAGGCGGACGAGAAGGCGCTCGCCGAGTCCGTGCATGAGGCCCTCGCCGGGCTCAAGGAGCGAGAGGCCAAGATCCTCCGCCTCTACTTCGGCCTCGACGGGTCCGAGCCGATGACCCTCGAGCAGATCGGCGCCGTGCTCAACATCACCCGCGAGCGCGTGCGCCAGATCAAGGAGAAGGCCCTCTCCCGCCTGCGGCACGTGAGTCGCGCGAGAGCGCTGGAGTCGTATCTCGGCTAGCTTACGTGAAGGGCCGTGTGCATCTCCCGCGCGTGGCCGTCCCCCTTCACCGAACCGACCGCCGTGGCCAAGGACGCCTCGTTCGACGTCACCACCTCCGTCGACCTCCAGGAAGTCGACAACGCCGTGAACCAGGCGTCCAAGGAGATCGCGCAACGCTACGATTTCAAGGACGCCAAGGTCGCGACCGTCGAGCTGAAGCGCGCCGACGGCCTCGTGAAGATCACCGCCGACACCGACATGCGACTCCGGGCGATGTGGGATGTGCTCCAGGGCAAGTTCGTGAAGCGCGGCGTGCCGGTGAAGAACCTCGACCCCGGCGAGCCCACCCCCGGCGGCGGCGACATCTGGCATCGCGACATCAAGCTCAAGCAGGCGCTCGACGCGGAGACCTGCAAGAAGGTCGTGGCCGCCATCAAGGCGCAGAAGTTCAAGAAGGTGCAATCGAGCATCCAGGGCGACACGGTGCGCGTCGTCTCGCCGAGCCGGGACGAACTCCAGACCGTCATGGCCTTCCTCAAGGGCGAGGACTTCGGCGTGGCGCTGCAGTTCGGCAACTACCGGTAGGCGGGTGCGCTTCTCCGTCGTCACCCTGGGCTGTGACAAGAACACGGTCGACAGCGAACGCTACCGGGCGCGGCTCATCGACCACGGGGGCACGCAGGTCGACGACGCGAGCGACGCCGAGCTGATCATCGTCAACACCTGCGGCTTCATCGACGCGGCCAAGCAGGAGTCCATCGACGCGATCGTCGCCGCCGGACGGCTCAAGGGGAGCGGGAGCGCCACCGCCGTCGTCGCCGTCGGGTGCATGGTGGAGCGGCACCGGGCCGAGCTCGCCGAGGCGCTGCCGGAGGTGGACCTCTTCATCGGCGCGTCGGAATCGGAGCGGCTGATCCCGCTGCTGCAGGAGCGCGGCCTGGTCGGCGACCCGGTGACGCAGCACCCGGGCGTGCGGGCCTACGCCGGCGACACGCCCTTCGTGCGCTACCTCAAGGTGAGCGAGGGGTGCGACCATGGCTGCGCCTTCTGCGCCATCCCGCTCATGCGCGGCAAGCACCGCTCCTTCTCGCCCGACGAGATCGTGCGCGAGGCGCAACTGCTCGAGTTGCAGGGTGCCCGCGAGGTGAACCTCGTCGCGCAGGACCTCGCCCACTATGGGCGCGACCGCCGCGACGGCGTGCGCCTCCCGGAGCTGCTCGAGGCACTCGTGCGCGAGACCTCGATCCCCTGGTTCCGGAACATGTACCTCTACTCAGCCGGGATCACGCCGCGCCTGCTCGAGGTCATCGCCGGCGAGCCGCGCATCCTCCGTTACCTCGACATGCCGATCCAGCATGCGTCGGACCCGGTACTCGAGCGGATGCGGCGGCCCGAACGGAAGAGGACGATCCGCGAGAAGGTCGCGCGCTTCCGCGACGCGGTGCCCGGCGTGGCGATCCGCACCACCTGCATCGTCGGGTTCCCGGGGGAGACCGACGGCGACGTGGAGCAGCTCATGGAGTTCCTCCGCGAGATCGCGTTCGAGCGCGTGGGCGTCTTCACGTACTCGGCGCAGGAGGGCACGCGCGGCGCCGAGCTCGTGGACGACGTGCCGGAGCAGGTGAAGCGCGAGCGCCTCGAGGCGGTGCAGGAGCTGCAGCGGCACATCACGGCGGAACGCTACGAGTCGCGCGTGGGCGCGGTGGCCACGGCGCTGGTGGAGGCCGCAGCGGGCGCGTCCGAGGGCATCGCCCAAGCGCGTGCGCGCCTTCCCTGGCAGGCCGACGACATCGACGGCGTGACGTGGCTCGAGACCGACGCCCCCGCGGGCGCGCTCGTGGAGGTGGAAGTGGAGGAGGTGGTGGACGACTACGACTTCCGCGCCCGCGCGCTGCGGATGGTGAGCGTGCCGCGGGTCGCCGAGGCGATCGTCTCCCGCGGCCGCGCGCTGCCGATGGCCGGCGGCGGGATGGGGAGTTTCGGCCGGTGACGCGGCCGCGCGAGCGCCGATCGGCCGTCGCGCGGCAGGGATGGGTGCTGGGCGCCGCACTCGCCGTCGCGCTCGGCGGCGCCTGCTACTCGCGCCCGCTCGAGCCGAGCGACTCGCCGCCCGTCAGCCGGCCACCGCGCCCAAGGGCCGAGCCGACGCCCGACCCGCTGCCCACCGAGATCGGACCGCCGCGCCCCGTCGCCGGTGAGGGGCCGCTCGTGCGCATCGCGCTGCGTGTCGCGGATGGCACGGAGGCGCTCGGCGCGACCGGCACCTGGCGGCTGCTGGATGCGCGCGGAGGCGTCCTCGTCCGGGCCGCTGCGCACGAGGCCTGGATGCTCGAGCGCGACGGCGCGCGCCTGCGGGCCGTCGGGCGCGACGGGACAGCCACGCCCTGGCTCGGCGGACCGCTCTCGCTCGCGGTGGACGACCCTCGCACGTTCGTGCGCGTGGCGGGGAAGCCCTACCGCGGCGCGCTCGACCTCGTGCCCACCGACTCCGGCATCCTCGCGGTGAACGTGCTGGCGATGGAAGACTACCTGCGCGGCGTGGTGCCGCTCGAGATCGGCGCGCGCGCCGAGCGCGAACGCGCCGCCGTCGAGGCGCAGGCGGTGGCCGCGCGCTCCTACACCGTCACGCGCGTGCTGCTCGCCCGCGCCGGGAACGGCCGCAGCGGCCATTTCGACCTCGTCGCCTCCGTCGCCGACCAGGTGTACGGAGGCCGCGACGCCGAACTCCCCGTCGCCGACGAGGCCGTGCGTACCACCGCGAACCTCGTGCTCCTGCACGAGGGACGGGTGGTCACGGCGCCATTCTCCTCCACCTGCGGAGGCGAGACCGCGGCGGCCGAGGAGGTCTGGCGCAGCGACGGGGAACCGCACCTGCAGCGCGTCAGCGACCGGATCCCCGGTAGCGACCGCTACTACTGCGACATCGCACCACGCTTCGCGTGGACCCGCGTGCTCAGCGGAACCGAGCTCGACGCGGCCGTCCAGCGCTACCTCGCCGCGTACCAGTCGGTGCCCTCCGGCGGACCAGGCCGTGTGCGTGATCTCGCGGTGGACGGGCGCACGCCCAGCGGACGCGTGGCGAACCTCGAGATCCGGACGGACAAGGGGACGTTCCGCGTCCGCGGCAATGACGCGCGATCCGTGCTGCGGGCCCCGGGTGGCGAGTTGTTGAACAGCGCCTATTTTTCGGTGACCACCGAATCCTCCGCGGGACGACTCACCCGCGCCGTGATCCGCGGCAATGGCTACGGGCATGGTGTCGGGATGTGCCAGTGGGGCGCGATCGGTCGGGCGCGTGCCGGCCAGGACGTGCGCACCATCCTCCGCACCTACTACCGGGGTACGACCGTCGGCCCGATCCCGGCGGGCCTCCTCACCCCCTAAGCGAGTCAACGCCGTGCCGCCGACGCCAGCCTCCGGGACCCCGCGCCCGCCCATCCGACTCGCCGTCCTCGGCCTCGGGGCGATCGCGCAGACGACGCACCTCCCGGTGCTGGCCAAGATGCGCGGCGTGCAGATCGCGGCGCTCTGCGACAACGACGGCGCGAAGGCCCGCTCCCTCGCCCAGCGCTTCGGCGTGCGTGACGTGTTCACGGACATCGACGAGCTGCTCGAGCTCCGCGACGTGGACGGCCTCATCGTCACCACGCCCAACCACCTGCACGAGGTGCACGTCCTCTCGGCGCTCCGCGCCAAGTGGCATGTGCTCTGCGAGCGCCCGCTGGCGCTCTCGGCGCGCGGCGTGGAACGCCTGCTCACGGCCGCGGAGAAGGCGAAGCGCGTGGTGATGGTCGCCAACAACCATCGGTTCCGGCACGATGCGCAGGCGCTCGACGCGTTCGTGCGTGCGGGGGAGATGGGCAAGGTGCGCGGAGTGCGGGCGGGCGCGTACCGGCGACGCGCGCAGATGGCACCGTGGAGGCTCCGTCGCGCCGAGGCGGGGGGTGGCGCGCTCCTCGAGCACGGGCTCCCGCTCCTCGACCTCGCGGGCTGGCTCACCGACTTCCCGCGCGTCACCCGCATCTCGGCTTCCATGGAGCGCGCCAAGGGCGCCAACTCCGTCGAGGAGTCGGCGGTGGTGTTCATCGAGTGCGCCGGCGGCTTCACCGTCACCATCGACGTGAACTCGAACTACGTCGGCGAGGACCAGCGCTGGTGGTTCGAGGTGCTCGGCAGCAAGGGATCGGGCCGGCTCGCGCCGCTGCGCATCACCAAGGAGATCCACGGCACGCCGGTGGACGTGTCGCCCACGGGCGCCGCGACCAAGGACACGCTGTACATCCAGTCCTACCGCTCCGAGCTCGCGCATTTCGTCGCCGTGCTCCGCGAGGATGCCTCCTACGAGCCGCCCAGGGACCAGGTCAGGCTCTACAAGCTCCTCGATGCGATCTACAGGGCCGCGGAAGACGCGAAAGAGCTGCGGCCGTGAGTCCAGCGCGCGGAGCGGTGCGGGGGGTCGCGGTCGGCGCCGCCTTGGCCCTCGGCGTCGTCACCGCGGCCGCGCAAGCGACGCCCGCGCCCATCCGCATCTCGGTGATCACCATCGGCCAGGGCGACGAGGTGTTCGAGCGCTTCGGCCACAACGCGCTCCGCGTCCAGGACCCCGCCACCGGCCTCGACGTCTCCTACAACTGGGGGATGTTCTCGTTCGACGAGCCCGGCTTCATCCGCCGGTTCCTGAGCGGCGACACCCGCTACTGGGTGGAGGCGATCCCCACCGCCTGGATGCTCGAGCAGTACGCCAAGGCCGATCGCGAGTCGCAGGAGCAGGTGCTCGCGTTCACGCCTGCTGAGGCCGCGCGGGTCGCCGCGCTGGCCGCCGAGTCCGCGTTGCCGGCGAACAAGTACTACCGGTACGACTACTTCCTCGACAACTGCTCCACACGGGTGCGCGACCTGCTCGACCGCGCGCTGGACGGCGGGCTGCAGCGGCGGTTCGGCGAGATGCGGACACCCTGGAGCTTCCGCAGTGAGGCGGTGCGCCTCA
>JAOUHR010000133.1 GCA_029884515.1 Gemmatimonadota bacterium | reverse complement strand
AAGCGGAGCTGGCTGAACGGGATCGCGAACTCGGCGCTCCACCCGGCCGAGTCCACGCGCACCGCGACGTCCCAGACGCCATCCCAGGCATGATCCTCCTGGTTGTCGGAGAAGACGGAGGCGTCGCGCTTCACGCCGGCGGGATTCACCATGAACTGCACGGCGTTGCGCCGGTCGTGGAATCCGTCGACCACCACCTTGATCCACTCCGAGGGCGTGCGGACGTCGCGGCGGCTCAGGAGGGCGACGAGCGAGTCGGGATGCGGGTCGAAGGCGCGGACCAGGACGAACAGCGTCCGATCGTCGTAGGCGACCTGGAACTCGGTGCGGAATCGTGCGGGCACGGCCTCGCCGGGCGTGAACTGCCGGAACTCGTCGGAGACGGGGGCGAGTCGCCAGACGGCGTCGTCGCCGCGGCCGTCGAGCTGCACGGACTCCGTGGTCCGGACCGCCCGCGCCGTCGTCGCGGACGCCGACTGGGCATGCGCGGGAACCGCCGCGATCGCGAGGAGCGCGAGCACGCGGAGGAGGGGAGCCGTGGATGCGGGCACGGCACCGTGTACGCGCGCCACGCGACTTTCGTTTCCGACCCGCACACTACCAGCCGCGATGGATCGGCCAGCGGTCCATCACGCGCGGCCCGTCGTGCACGATGTACTCCGCGTGCTGGGCCGCGGTCAGGCACGAGTGGTTCGCGAGCACGCGCACCCGCGCGCCGACCTTGAGTCGCGCGAGCAGCGCGTCGTCGTCCACGGGGACGGTGCCGTGCTCCTGCGAGACGCCCGTCACCGCGAGTCCCAGGTCGCGACCCTCAAGATCGAGCAGTCGCCCGTACCCCCCGCCGGAATCGAGGTCCGCTGCGCCGCGATCCTTGCTGAGCGCGATCGCGCCCGCGTCGAGGATCACCTGGCGACGATGCACGTCGCGATGCACCACCGCCGCCAGCACCGAGAGCGCGGCGTCGTCGGCCGTACAGTTCCCGAGCGTCGCCTGCGTGAGGTCGAAGAAGACGTAGTTCCCCGCCCTGACCTCCGTGACACCGTTCAGGTGGTCCACATGCACCACGGTGGGCGTGGATCCCACGCTCACCACCGGCACTTCGATGCCAGCGGTGCGCAGGCGCTCGGCGGCGCTCCGCATCACGTCCCGCTCCTGCCGCGCGATGGGCGCGACGGCCTCGGCCCCGCGTGCGTGGTACGCGTGCCCGGCGTGCGTGAGGATCCCCCCGAACCGCAGGCTCGACCGCTCACCGATGCGCTGCGCGACCTCCACGAGCGCCGGCCCCTCGGGATCCACGCCGCAGCGGTGATAGCCGCAGTCCACCTTGAGCAGGACGTCGAAGGTGACGCCCGCCGCGCGCGCCGCCTCGCCGAGCGGGCCGGGCACCGCCGCGTCGTCGGTGAGGAGCGAGAGCCGCACGCCCGAGGCCGCGAGCGCGACGGCCCCGCCGAACTTGCCGGGCTCGATCGGCACGGCGTAGGTGATGTCGTCGAACCCGTGGGCCGCGAAGGCGCGCGCCTCCTCGAGCGTGGAGACCGTGATGCCGCCGAAGTGCCCCGCCGTCTGCAGCCGCGCGACCTCGACGCACTTGTGGGTCTTCACGTGCGGGCGCAGCCGGGCGCCGAGCGCGGTGACGCGCTCGCCGATGCGCGCCGCGTTGCGCGTGACGCGCGCGTGGTCGAGCAGCAGGCTAGGAGTGGCGACCGCGCCGAGGTCAGTCACGCACGGCCGCGACGGCCTCGATCTCCACCAGGAAGCCGTGGTGCAGGTCCTTGGTGGGCACCACCGCGCGCGCGGGCCGGTGCTCCCCGAGCACGCGCGCGTAGACGGTGTTCACCGGGCCCCAGAGCTCGATGTCCGCGACGTAGACGGTCATCTTGAGCACGTGTGCAAAGTCGCTGCCCGCCGCCTCGAGGATCGCGCGCACGTTCATCAGGGTGCGCTCGGTCTGCTCCTCGATGGAGCCGAGCTTCCGCTCGCCGGTCGCCGGGTCGATCGCAAGCTGGCCCGCGACGTAGACGACGCCGTTGTGGACGGTGGCCTGCGAGTAGTGGCCCGCCGGGGTCGGCGCCTGCCTGGTCTGGATGCGCTGGATGGAGGTCATCGCGGTCAGCCGTCGAGGTACGGGGAGGCGGCGCGCTCGTCGCGTCCGAAGAGCTCGGCCGAGCTCTTGCGACGGCTCCTGCCCTTCGCGTTGAGGGGCGGCGGGAGCGGCGGACGCTCGGACTCCGGGAGGAGATCCTTCACCATCTCCACGAGCTGGTGGCTCAGGTGCTGGCCGTACTTGTAGAGCGCGATGACGCGCTTCCGGCTGCCGAGCAGGAAGGCCATGATCGGCTTGTCGGCCTTGGTGGCGTTGCAGGTCTTGCAGCAGAGCACGAGGTTGTCGCGCCGGTCATACGCGGTCTGGCCGCGGCGAGGCGTGACGTGGTCGAGGGTGACGGTGTGCTCGGTGACGCGGCGCTCGCAGTAGGCGCAGACGGGGCCGTGCCGGGCGAGGAGCCAGAGGCGCGTCTCGGTGTACGCGGCGCGGCCGGTGGGGACGGAGGTGAGGGAGGGGACGAGCCGTGGTGCCTTCGCGGCCTTCTTCTTGCGCCCGCCGCGCCTGCTCGACGAACGCCGTGGTGGTGAGGGCATGCCTGGGAGTGCGAGTGGTGTGTGCGTTGGCCTGCGCTCAAGATAGCGCTCGCGCCCCTTGGGCGCCCCATTTGCTTGATATTTGAAGGATTCCGCCGTAGCGTTGGGCCACCCCTGAGGCGGGAGGAGCGCGGTGCGCGTGCTGGTCGTTGGTGGTGGACCGGGCGGACTCTATGCGGCGCTCCTGCTCAGGCGGCGCCACGCCTCGGCGCACATCGTCCTCCACGAGCGGAACCGCGCCGACGACACCTTCGGCTGGGGCGTTGTGCTCTCCGACCAGACCGTCGCCAACCTGCGCGCCGCCGATCCCGTGAGCGCCGACGCGATCGCCGAAGGCCTCCACCACTGGGACGATATCGAAGTCCACGTCCGGGGCCGCACCGTGCGCTCCGGCGGGCACGGCTTCAGCGGCGTCGGCCGGCAACACCTGCTCGCGCTCCTGCAGCGGCGCTGCATCGCGCTGGGCGTGGACCTCCACTTCGAGCACGAGACGGCCGCCGACCTGGCCGCGGTCATCCGCGGCAAGGGCTACGACCTCGTGGTCGCGGCGGACGGCGTGAACAGCCGCATCCGGGCGCAGTACGCCGCGACCTTCCGCCCCGACGTGGACCTGCGCCTCTGCCGCTACACCTGGCTTGGCACGCCGCGCCGCTTCGACGCCTTCACCTTCGCCTTCACGGAAACGCCGCACGGGTGGTTCCAGGTGCACGCCTACCAGTTCGACGACTCGATGAGCACCTTCATCGTCGAGACGCCCTCCGACACCTGGGAGCGCGCCGGGCTCGACCGCATGAGCGACGTCGACTCGCGGGCCTTCTGCGCGAGGCTCTTCGCCCCGGTGCTCGGCGACGCCCCGCTCCTGAGCAACGCGCCGCACGTCCCGGGGCCGGCCCAGTGGATCCGCTTCCCCCGCATCGTCTGCGCGGAGTGGGTCCACCACCTCGACGACGGCGGCCGCCGCGTGCCACTCGTGCTCCTGGGCGACGCCGCCCACACGGCCCACTTCTCGATCGGCTCCGGCACCAAGCTCGCGCTCGAGGACGCCATCGCGCTCGACGCGACGCTCGCCGCCGCCCCCGGTGACGTGGCCGGCGCCCTCGCGCGCTACCAGGCCGGGCGCAGCGTGGAGGTGCTCAAGCTCCAGAACGCCGCGCGGAACTCCACCGAGTGGTTCGAGCACGTGGACCGCTACGCGAAGCTCGATCCGCAGCAGTTCGCCTACTCCCTCCTCACGCGGTCGCAGCGCATCTCGCATGAGAACCTGCGGGAGCGCGATGCCGAGTACGTGCGCGCGTTCGAGCGCTGGTTCGCCGAGCGCGCCGGTGCGGACTCGCCGAACGGCGACACCCCGCCCCCGGCCCTGCTCACGCCGTACACGGTGCGCGGCGTCACGCTGCCCAACCGCGTGGTGGTCTCGCCCATGGCCCAGTACTCGGCGTTGCCCGACGGCATGACCACGGACTGGCACTTCGTGCACCTCGGCGCGCGCGCCGCGGGGGGCGCCGGCCTCGTGATGACCGAGATGACCTGCGTCGCGCCCGACGCGCGCATCACGCCTTGGTGCACCGGGCTCTGGAACGAGGCACACCGCGACGCGTGGGCACGGATCGTCCGATTCGCGCACGAGCACACGAGCGCGCGCATCGGCCTCCAGGTCGGGCACGCCGGGGCCAAGGGCGCGACCAAGAAGATGTGGGACGGGGTGGACGAACCCCTGCCGGCGGGCGCGTGGCCGCTCATCGCCGCGTCGGAGACGCAATACCTCGCGGGCGTCTCCCAGGTCGCGCGGGCGATGACCCGCGAGGAGATGGACCGCGTGCGCGAGGAGTTCGTGCGCGCCACCAGGCTCGGCGCGGAGGCGGGATTCGACTGGCTCGAGCTGCACGCGGCGCACGGCTACCTGCTCTCCAGCTTCCTCTCGCCGCTCACCAACCGCCGCGTGGACGGGTACGGCGGCTCGCTCGAGGCGCGGGCCCGGTATCCGCTCGAGGTCTTCCGCGCGATGCGCGCTGCGTGGCCCGTGGAGCGGCCGATGTCGGTGCGCATCTCGGCACACGACTGGGCCGAGGGCGGCAACACCGGAGACGAGGCCGTCGCCATCGCACGGCTCTTCCGCGAGGTAGGCGCCGACATGATCGACGTCTCGGCCGGGCAGGTCGTGAAGGACGAGCAGCCCGTGTACGGACGCATGTGGCAGACGCCGTTCGCGGACCGCGTGCGCCAGGAGGCGGGGATCGCCACCATCGCGGTGGGCGCGATCAGCGACGCCGACCAGGCGAACGGGATCATCGCTTCCGGTCGCGCGGACCTCGTGGCTGTCGGCCGGCCACACCTCGTGAGTCCCGCCTGGCTCCTCTCGGAGGCGGCAAGGCTCGGCTATCCAGACACCGAACGTCTCTGGCCCGTGCAGTATCAAGCGGGCAAGCGGCAACTCGAACGGCTCATGGAGCGGGAGCGCGCGACCCAGGCCGCCGCCGCGTCCGGCCCCCCACGCGGAGAACTCGTGTGAGCAGACTGCGCGGCGAGCACGCCCTCGTCACCGGCGCGAACCGGGGCATCGGCCTCGCGACCGCACGGCTCCTCGCCCGCGAGGGCGCGGACCTCTCGCTCCTCGTGCGCAGCGCGTCGAGCGCCGAGACGGTGGCGAGCGAGCTGCGCGCGCACGGCGTGCGCGCCGGCGTCGTCACCGCAGACGTCAGCGACCGCGCAGCCCTCTTCTCGGCCTGCCACAAGGCCGCCGAGCAGCGCGGGCCGGTGACCATCCTCGTGAACAATGCCGGATCGGTGCAGACCGTCCCCTTCCTCAAGAGCGAACCGGCCCTCTTCCACAGGATGTACGCCGTGCACCTGATGGGCCCGGTGCACGCGACGCAAGCGGTGCTGCCGGGGATGCTCGAGCGCGGGTCGGGCGCGATCGTGAACGTCGCGAGCATCGCGGGACTGGTGGGCGCGTCGTACGCGGCGGCCTATGTCGCCGCGAAGCACGCGATGGTGGGGCTCACGCGCGCGCTCGCGGTGGAGTTCCAGGCGAAGGGGATCCGCGTGAACGCCGTCTGCCCCGGCTACACCGACACGGCGCTCGTGAGCGACGCGGTGCAACGGATCGTCGCCAAGACGCGGCGCAGCGAGGAGGAGGCGATGGCGATCATCCTCGCCGACGCCGGACAGCAGCGACTCGTGCGCCCGGAGGCGGTGGCCGAGGCGATCCTCTCGTTCTGCGACCCGCGATCGCTCGCCAACGGCGAGTCGCGGCCGCTGATGGGCCGGGACGGC
>JAOUHR010000132.1 GCA_029884515.1 Gemmatimonadota bacterium | reverse complement strand
AGCCCGTCGCCACCCGCTGGTTCGTGCTCAACAAGCCGCCCGGCGTACTTACCACGCGCAGCGATCCCGAGGGGCGCGACACCGTGTTCGCCTTCGTGCCTCCGGAACCCGGGCTCACCTACGTGGGGCGCCTCGACTACATGACCGAAGGCGTGCTGCTCCTCACCACCGACGGCGAGGCCGCGCATCGGCTCACGCACCCCAGCACCGGGGTGCAACGGAGCTATGTCGCCACCGTGCGCGGGTCGGTGAAGCAGGCCGCCGCCCAGATCCGTGCGGGCGTGGAACTCGAGGACGGCCTCGTGACACCCGAGTCCGTGCAGGTCTCGCCGGGGGACCGGCCGCGGACGTGGGACCTCTCGCTCGTCATCCGCGAGGGGCGCACGCGCGAGGTTCGCCGGCTCTGCGAGGCGGTCGGCCTCGAGGTGCTCCGCCTCGTGCGCACCGCGTTCGGTCCCGTGCAGCTCGGTGCATTGGCTTCGGGCGCCTCCCGTCCCCTCACGGCGCGGGAGCGCGAACTCGTGCTCGCCCTCACCCAGTCCGGACACGATTGATGCCGCAACCGCAGACCCTCACGCACGACATCCTCCACCAGGTCGGGCTGCGCGTGGTCGGGCAGCAGGCGATGGTGGAGCGCCTCATGATCGCACTGCTGACGGGCGGACACGTGCTGCTCGAGGGCGTGCCGGGCCTCGCCAAGACGCTCACCGTGCGAACCCTCGCCGAGACCGTGCGGACCACGTTCAGCCGCATCCAGTTCACGCCCGACCTGCTCCCGGCCGACGTGATCGGGACACAGGTGTTCGACCAGGCCACGGCGAAGTTCTCGGTGAAGCGCGGGCCGATCTTCGCGAACATCGTGCTCGCCGACGAGATCAATCGCGCACCGGCCAAGGTGCAGGCGGCGCTGCTCGAGGCGATGCAGGAGAAGCAGGTGACGATCGGCGGGACCAGCTTCCCGCTGGTCGAGCCCTTCCTGGTGCTCGCCACGCAGAACCCGATCGAGCAGGAAGGCACGTACCCGCTGCCGGAAGCGCAGGTGGATCGCTTCATGCTGAAGCTGCGCGTGGGGTACCCGACGCGGGACGAGGAGCGGGAGATCATGCGCCGCATGGCGGGGGGCGAGGCGATCCCCGTGAAGGCGGTGGCCGACCCCGAACACCTCCTCGAGGCGCGCAAGATGATCGCGGCGCTCTTCCTCGACGACCGGCTGGTGGACTACATCGTCGACCTCGTGCACGCGACGCGCGCGCCCAAGGAGGCCGGCCTGCCGGACCTGGTGCCGCTCGTGGAGTACGGCGCGAGCCCGCGCGCGACGATCGCGCTCGCGCAGGCGGCGCGCGCCCACGCCTACCTCCGCGGCCGCGACTTCGTCTCGCCCGACGACGTGAAGGCGATGGCCCCCGACGTGCTGCGCCACCGGGTGCTCCTCACGTACGAGGCGGAGGCCGAGAGCGTCTCGAGCGACGAGGTGATCGCCCGCGTGCTCGCCAAGGTGGCCGCGCCATGACCCTGGTCATGACCCTGGTCATTCCGGCCGCGTGAACCGCCCGCGCGCGACAGTGGACCGTCGCGGCCCCGGGAAGTCGGCCGTCCCGCCGGAGGTGCTCCGCCAGGTGAAGCGGATCGAGCTCCGCACGCGCGGGCTGGTCAACTCGCGCTTCACCGGTGAGTACCACTCCGTGTTCAAGGGCATGGGCATGGAGTTCGCCGAGGTGCGCGAGTACCAGCCCGGCGACGAGGTGCGCACGATCGACTGGAACGTGAGCGCCCGCATGCGCCGGCTCTTCGTCAAGCGCTTCGTGGAGGAGCGCGAGCTCACGGTGCTGCTCCTCGTGGACTGCTCGGGCTCGAGCCGCGGCGGCGCCGGGGCGCGCGACAAGCAGGGAATCGCCGCCGAGCTCGCCGCGGTGCTCGCCCTTACCGCCACGCGCAACAACGACCGTGTGGGCCTCCTCCTGCACTCGGACCGTGTGGAGCACGTGGTGCCGCCGCGGAAGGGGCGCCGGCACGCGCTCCGGCTCGTCCGCGACGTGCTCGCCTGGCCCTCCGGTTCCCGCGGCACCGACCTCGGCGCCGCCTTCGACTATGCGGCCCGGCTCCTCGCGCATCGGAGCATCGTCTTCGTCGTCTCCGACTTCGTGAGCCCGGCGATGGAGAAACCGCTCACCCGGCTCGCGCAGCGGCACGACGTGGTCGCCCTGGTGCTCGACGATCCCGCCGAGCGCACGCTCCCGGACGCGGGTGCGGCGCGCCTTCGCGACGCGGAGTCGGGGCGGCTGGTGGAGGTGGACACGAGCGACCCGGCGGTGCGTGCGCGGTACGCGGCCGTGGTGCGCGGGGAGCGGGAGGCGCGGCGTGGGATGCTCCGCCGGCTCGGCATCGACGAGGTGGTGGTGGAACTCGAGCGGGGCTACGCCGAGCCGTTGATGCGATTCTTCCGCAGTCGCGAGACACGGGCGCGGCGCCGGTGATCAGCCTCCTCCTCGCGCTGCAGGTCGCGGCCGCGCCCGCCGGGACGCCGCAGGTGAGCGCGCGCGTCACGCCCGAATCGCCCGCGGTGGGCGAGCCGATCGTCGTGGAGCTGCGCGTGCGCGCGCCCGCGGGGAGCGAGGTGCGCTTCCCGCCGGTGCCCGACTCCGCCGACGCGATCGAGCCGCTCGACCCGCGCCTCGTGCGGGACGCGTCGTCGCCCTCGGTGCTGGATCGCACCGCGGTCTACCGCCTGATCGCGTGGGACACCGGGAGCCGCGCGCTCAAGTTCGGTGACATCACGGTGAGCCGCGACGGTGCCGCGCGCAGCTATCCGGTGACGCTCCCGAGCGTGCGCGTGCGGTCGCTCCTGCCGGCCGACAGTGCACAGCGTGTGCCCCGCGAGGCGCGACCCCTGCTCGCGATCCCGGGCGGATGGTGGCGCCTCTGGGTGGCGCTCGCGGTGATCCTCGGGCTCGGAGCGTGGGCGTGGCGCTCGTGGCGCCGGCGTGTGGCGCGCGCGGCGGCGGAGCCGCCGGACGCGGCGCGTGTCGCCGAGGAAGGATTCGCCCACGCCGAGCGGCTCGGCCTGCTCGAGGCGGGAGAGCCGGGGCGCTACGCGCTGGCGCACGTGGAGGTCATGCGCCGCTACCTCGCGACGCGCTTCCCGCAGGCCGACGCCTCGCGCACCGCGCGCGAGGTGGCCGACGCGCTCACCGGCGCCGAGTTCCCGATCCTGCCGCAGCGCGTGGCCGACCTCCTGCTCGCAAGCGAGCCGATCGCGTTCGCCAGGGCGCCGGTGACCACGGACGGCGCCCGCGCGATCGCCGTCGAGGCGCGCGCGATCGTCGGTGACGTGGAGACCGCCTGGCGCACGCGGCGCGCGGCGGCGGCGAAGAAGCCGCGCAAGGGGCGGCGCTGATGCGATTCGCCGCGATCGACTTCGCCGCGCCCTGGGCCTTCGCGGTGCTGCTGCCCGTGCTGGCGTGGCTGCTCTGGCGCCGCCGCCGCCGGCCGCCCGCGCTCCTGCACGCGCGCGCGGACCTGCTCGCGGCGGGCCCGCGCCGCGGCCGCTGGGCGGCGCGCGCGACGCTGCTGCTGCGCGTGGTCGCCCTCGTCGCGGCGGTGATGGCGCTCGCCCGGCCGCGCGCCGGTGCGCGGGCCGAGACCATCCGCGGCGACGGCATCAGCATCGTGCTCGCGCTCGACCTCTCCAGCTCCATGCTCGCCGAGGACTTCCAGCCGGACAACCGGCTCGAGGTGGCGAAGGAGACCATCAAGGAGTTCATCAGCGGGCGGCAGGTGGACGAGGTCGGGCTGGTCGCGTTCGCCGGTGAGGCGCTCACGCAGGTGCCGCTCACGCTCGACTATCCGGTGCTCCTCGCCGCCGTGGACAACCTCCAGCCCGGGCAGCTGCAGGACGGCACTGCGATCGGCACGGGCCTCATCACCGCGACGAACCGCCTGCGCGGCGCGCGCGGACGGTCGCGCGTGATCGTGCTCCTCACGGATGGGGAGAACAACCGCGGCACCATCGACCCGCGCACCGCGGCGCAGGCCGCCGCGGCCCTCGGCATGCGCGTCTACACCATCGGGGTGGGAAGCGAGGGCGTCGCGCCGGTGCCGGTGGGACGCGGTGTGTTCGGGCTCCGGTACGAGAACCGCCCCGTGCGGATCGACGAGGTGCTGCTCGAGGACGTCGCGCGTCAGACCGGCGGACGGTACTTCCGGGCGCGCGACGCCCAGGCGCTCCGGCGGATCTACGAGCAGATCGACCAGCTCGAGCGCACGCCGCTCCGCGCCACACGGTACGTGCGTTTCTCCGAGCTCTATCTCTGGCCGCTCGCCTTGGCGGCGCTCGCGCTGGTGGCGGAGCTGCTGTTGCTCTGGCGGCGGGGGCCGCTCCCATGACGCGATTCATGGACCATCCCTGGCTGCTCTGGCTGGTGCCGGCCCTCGCGGTCGTGGCCGCGCTCACCGTGCTGGCCGGCCATCGGCGACGGCAGGGGCGGCTCGCGCGCTTCGGTTCGCCCGAGGCGCTCGTGCGGCTCGGGCCGCCGGGCCTCGCGGCCGCGCCGCGCGCGCGCGCGTTCCGGCTCGGCCTCGCCGCCGCGCTGCTCGGCGCGGCGCTCACCGGGCCCCGTTGGGGCAGCGGGAGCGCGATCATCGACTCCGAGGGGATCGACGTCGCGCTTGCGATGGACGTCTCGCTCTCGATGCTGGCGGAGGACGAGCGGCCCAGCCGGCTCGAACGGATGAAGCAGGAAGTGCGCCGTTTCCGCGCGAGTGCGCCCGGCGACCGGGTCGCGCTGCTCGCGTTCGCGGGGCGCAGCTACATCCTCGCGCCCCTCACCAGCGACGACGGCGCGATCGAGCTCTTCCTCGAGAACCTCGATCCCACCATCGTGGGACAGGCCGGGAGCGCGATGGCCCCGCCCCTGCGGCAGGGGATCGACCTCCTCGCGGTGAGCCAGGGCGGCGCCGACCGCGCGCTCGTGATCCTGAGCGATGGCGAGGCGTTCGACGATCACGCCGAGGCGCTCACGCTCGCCGCGGAAGCGAAGGACAAGGGGATCCATGTGGTGACGGTGGGGTTCGGCACGCCCGGAGGCGCGCCGATCCCGCTTCTCGAGACGGGAGGCACCGAGGTGAAACGCGACGAGAATGGCGCCATCGTGACCACGCGCTACGACGACCGGTTCCTCGCCGACATCGCGCGGGCGGCGGGCGGCGAGTTCGTGCCGGCCGAGGCGACCGACAAGGGCACGCGCGTGCGTCGCGCACTGGCACAGCTCGAGTCGGTGCGGCGCGAGGAGGAGCGCCGGCTCACGCGGCCGCTCCGCTACCAGTGGTTCGTGGGCGCGGCGCTCCTCCTGCTGCTCATCGACGCGTTCATCGCCGACGGCGGCCGCTTCCGTCGCCGGCTCGCGATGCTCGCGATGCTCGCACTGGGCCCAGCGCTCGTGCCGGGTGGCCTGCAGGCACAGAACCCGTTGCGTGACGCGATCAAGGACCACCAAGCCGGCCGCCTGCTGCCCGCGATCCGCAAGTATCGCGCGATCGTCACGGACGGTGATCGGCGGCCGATTGTGCTCTACGACCTCGGCACCGCGCTCCTCGCGGCCGATTCCCTCGACGCTGCGGTGGACGCACTCGAACGCGCCGCCTTCGCGCCGGAGCCGGAACTGCGCGCGCGCGCGCTCTACAACCTCGGCGTGGCGTACCTCACGCGCGGACTCCGGCTCGAGGGCGACCAGCGCGCGGCCCAACTACGGAACGCGCGTCGGGTGCTGCGGTCGGTGTTGCTGCAGAAGCCCGGGGACGCGGACGCGCAGTGGAACTACGAGCTCGCGCTGCGCGCTCCGCCGCAGGGCGGGGGCGGCGGGGGCGGTGCGCCACCCCCGCCGCAGCAGCAGGCGCAGGCGCCGCGAGACCCGGAGCCACAGGGCCAGATGTCGCGCCAGCAGGCGGAGGCGCTCCTCGACGCCGCTG
>JAOUHR010000131.1 GCA_029884515.1 Gemmatimonadota bacterium | reverse complement strand
GGAAGAACATGCCGCCCGCGGTGGAGCGGTCGAGCCGCGCCTGTCCCGCGCCCGGCAGGAGGAACGAGTAGAGGAAGGCGCGGCGCGGCGAGATGGGCGGCCCGGCGGTGTCGGCGGTCCCGCGTGCCGCGAGCGGCGCGGTCGCTGGCTGCTCACCAGTCAGCGACGGCCGCCGGATCCCTGCGCGCGCGCTGTCCGCGCGTTGCGCCGCGGCTCGCGACGGAACCACGGAGACCATGAGCGCGAGGACCATCACCGCGGTGCGACGCATCATGGCGAGGGGAACCCGCGCGGGCGCGAATGGTTCCGGCTGCCCCGCGGCGCGCGGTGGCGGGAGCGTGTGGGAATCGAACCCACCCAGCCCGACGTAGTCAGGCCGCTGCGGTTTTGAAGACCGCGAGGACCACCAGACCCCATCCGCCCCCTCACCCACGCGCCGCAGTGCACCGTGGCAAAGCTAATCGAGCGCCAGATGCGGACCCGACCCCCGAGCCGTCACGCGACCGATCACCACGGCGGTGGCCACCCGCGCGCAGAAGGCCTTCGCCGCCGGCGGCGGCAATGCGATCAGGAGCCCACCGGAGGTCTGCGGATCGGTGAGCAGCGCGCGCACGTCAGGCCCCGTGTCACCCCAATCGGTGAGCGCCGAGACGAAGTCGGCGTTCCGCTTCGCGCCGCCCGTGGTGAAGCCCGCGACGAGCGCCTCGCGCGTCCCCGGCAGGAGTGGGACGTCCGCGTGTGCGATGCGGAGCGTCGCGTCGCTGGCGCGGGCGATATGGAGCGCGTGGCCGAGAAGGCCGAAGCCGGTGACGTCGGTGGCACAGCGCGCGCCGAGTTCCACGGCCACACGCGCGGCATCGGCATTGAGCGCGGACATCGCGTGGTAGAGCGCCTCGTCCTGGTCAGCGCTCAGTGCCCCCGCCTTCCCCGCCGTGGCGAGGATCCCGCTGCCAATCGGCTTGGTGAGGATGAGCAGGTCGCCCGCCCGTGCGCGCGCATTGGAGAGGATGCGGTCGGGATGCACACGGCCGGTCACGGAGAGTCCGTACTTGAGCTCCTCGTCGATCACCGTGTGGCCGCCGACGATCCGGGCACCCGCCTCGTGCACCGCGTCCTGCCCGCCGCGGAGGATCTCGGTGAGGACCGAGAGCGGCAGCACCTTGTCCGGGAAGCCGACGATGTTCATCGCCGTGAGCGGCTCACCGCCCATCGCGTACACATCCGAGAGCGAGTTCGCCGCGGCGATGCGCCCGAAGCGGTACGGGTCGTCCACGATCGGGGCGAAGAAATCCACCGTTTGTACCAGTGCCAGGTCGTCGGACAGGCGAAAGACCCCCGCGTCGTCGAAGGTCTCGCGACCGACGAGCAGGCGGGGATCGGATTCGCGCGGCAGCGGCGCGAGCGCGGCGGACAGGTCACCCGGACCCATCTTCGACGCTCAGCCGGCGCAGCGGGCGAACTGGGTGAGGCGGAAGATGTCTTCTCGCGTCACGGGGTTCCTGGAAGAAGGTGTGAGATGTGAGGTGTGAGGTGTGAGGTGTGAGGCGACTGCGCTCCGCTCTCGACTCCCCACACCCTTCGCGATCACACTTGTCGCGCGATCACTTCCGTTCCGCAATCACTTGAGCTTGGCGACGAGCTCCACCTCGACCGCCACGCCGCGTGGCAATGCGGCCACCTGCACCGTCGAGCGCGCGGGGCGGGCGTCACCGATCGCCTTGGCGTACACCTCGTTGAAGCGCGGGAAGTCGGCCATGTCCTGCAGGAAGACGGTGGTCTTGGCCACATCCCTCCACGTGAGGCCAGCCTTCGCGAGGACGGCCGAGAGGTTCGCCATCACCTGCTTCGTCTGCGGCTCGATGTCACCGGCCACGAGGTCGCCCGACTTGGGGTCGAGCGGGATCTGGCCTGCGGTGAAGAGGAAGCCACCGGCCATCGTGGCCTGGCTGTAGGGGCCGATCGCGGCTGGTGCCTTGTCGGTGCTGAGGATCTCCACGCTCATCGCATTCTCCTAGAAAAGCCCCGAGATGGAACCATCGGGGTGGATAGCCATCTTCTCGGCCGCGGGCACCTTGGGGAGCCCGGGCATCGTCATCACCTCGCCGCACTGCGCCACCACGAACCCGGCGCCGGCCACAGGATACACCTCGTTCACCGTCACGCGGAATCCGGTCGGGCGACCGAGCTTGGTCGCGTCATCGGAGAGCGAGTACTGCGTCTTCGCCATGCAGACGGGCGTCTCGCCGAGCCCGATGGACTCGAGGTACTTGATCGCGCGTTCGGCCTTGGCACTGTAGTCCGCGCCCTCACCGCCGTAGACCTTCCGCACGATCGTGTCGATCTTCTCGCGGATGGACTTCTTCACGTCGTAGATCGGCTTGAAGTCCGACTTCCCCTCGGCGAGGATCGCGAGCACCTCGCGGGCGAGGGTCTCGCCCCCCGCGCCGCCCTTCGCGAACACCTCGCAGAGCGCCACGCGCGCCCCGGCCTTCTCGGCGGCCTTGCGCACGATCTCGAGTTCGGCGTCGGTGTCGCTGCCGAAGCGGTTGATCGCGACCACGAGCTTCATCCCGAACTGCCGCACGTTCGCGATGTGGTGCTCGAGGTTCACGACGCCCTTCTCGAGCGCCTTCAGGTCCTCCTTGGCGAGCTCGGTCTTGGCGGCACCACCGTTCATCTTGAGCGCGCGGATCGTCGCCACCAACACCGCCGCCTCGGGCTTGAGCCCGCCGAAACGGCACTTGATGTCGAAGAACTTCTCGGCGCCCAGGTCGGAGCCGAAGCCCGCCTCGGTCACGACCACGTCACCCACCGCGAGTGCGGCGCGGGTGGCGAGGATCGAGTTGCAGCCGTGGGCGATGTTGCCGAACGGCCCGGCGTGCACGAAGGCGGGGCCGCCCTCGAGTGTCTGCACGAGGTTCGGGCGGATCGCGTCCTTGAGCAGGAGCGCCATGGCGCCCTGCGCCCTGAGGTCGCGCGCCCGGATGGGCTTCCGCTCCGCGCCGTACGTCGCGCCCACGATGATATCGCCGAGCCGCTCCTCGAGGTCGCTGGCACCCGTGGCGAGCGCCACCACGGCCATGATCTCCGACGCCGGCGTGATCACGAAGCGCTCCTCGCGCACCACGCCCTCGGTCGGGCCCCCGAGCCCGATCACGATCTTCCGCAGCGCGCGGTCGTTCATGTCGATGGTGCGCGGCCAGGTGATGCGCCGCGGATCGATGTTGAGCGCGTTGCCCTGCTGCAGGTGGTTGTCGAGCAGCGCCGAGAGGAGCGAGTGCGCCGAGGTGATCGCGTGGAAGTCGCCGGTGAAGTGCAGGTTGATGTCGTCCATCGGCAGCACCTGCGCGTACCCGCCGCCGGCCGCGCCGCCCTTCACGCCGAACACGGGGCCGAGCGAGGGCTCGCGGATGCAGAGCACCGCGTTGGTGCCGATCTTCCGCAGCGCCTGTGCGAGCCCCACGGAGGTCGTCGTCTTCCCCTCGCCGGCAGCGGTCGGATTGATCGCGGTGACGATGACGAGCTTCCCCTTCGGCTGCCGGGTGGTGAGCTCGAGGGAGACCTTCGCCTTGTACTTGCCGTACAGGTCGATGTCGTCGGGTGTGAGGCCGATCTCGGCGGCCACGTCGGTGATCGGCCGCATGCGGGCGGCCTGGGCGATCTCGATGTCGGAGGGAACGGTCATGTCGGAATGCTAATCCTCGGGTCGGGTGGGCGGAACGCGCTGGTCGAGTGCGAAGAGCCGGCGGGTGTTGGCGGTGACGGTGGCGCCGAGGGCGGCGGGATCGGCGCCGCGCGTCTCGGCGAGCCGCAGGAGCGTGTGCCGGCACCAGGCGGGCTCGTTGCGCTTGCCACGCATGGGGACTGGTGCGAGGTACGGGCTGTCGCTCTCGACGAGCAGGCGGTCGTCGGGCACCAGGCGAAGCAGTGCCTCGTCGGCCCACTTCCTGAACGTGATGATCCCACTGAACGAGACGTGCCAGCCGGCCGCGAGCCCCGCTTCGGCGAGGGCGTGCGAGCCGGTGAAGCAGTGGAGGACGCCGCGGATGCCCACCGCCCCTGCTTCGGTCACCATCGCCATCGTGTCGGCCTCGGCCTCGCGCGTGTGCACCACCACGGGGCGTCCCGTCTCCCGCGCGATCGCGAGCTGGTCGGCGAAGGCGCGGCGCTGCTGCGGCCGTGGCGAGTGGTCGTAGTGATAGTCGAGGCCGCACTCCCCCACCGCGACGGCGCCGGCGGCGAGGGCCGAGCGAAGCCGCACGGGATCGCTCGCCGGATCGTAGTCCGCGGCGTCGTGGGGATGGATGCCGGCGGTCCACCAGACGAATCCCGGATGCGCCTCGGCCACCAGGCGCGCGCGGGCCGCGGCGGCGAGCGACTCCCCGATGCAGACGACGCCGAGTCCGCCGGCGGCGCTCACGCGGGCGAGCACGTCCTCGCGGTCGGCGTCGAACTCCTCGCCGGCCAGGTGGGCGTGCGAGTCGATCCAACGCACCTCGGATGACGAGGGGGCCCCGGCGCGTGCCTCGCGCCGGGGCCCCATGCCCGCGTGGTTCGCGTCGCCCGCCGCGGTGGTCAGGCCCGGGCCGCCACCGGGCGGGCGGTGTTCGCGCGCGGCCACTTCTTCTCCACCCAGAGGAGGATCGGCGAGGCGACGAAGATCGAACTGAAGGTGCCGGTGAAGATGCCGAACGTCATCACCCAGGCGAACGGCCGGATGACGGGGCCGGCGAGCAGGAGCAGCGCCACCGTGGACGCCATCGTCGTGCCATGCGTGAGCACGGAACGCGGCAGCGTCTCGTTCACCGAGCGGTTGAGCGTGTCGTAGAGCACCTCGCGCCGGTTCTTGCGCAGGTTCTCCCGCACGCGGTCGAAGATGATGATCGTGTCATTCAACGAGTACCCGATCACCGTCAGCACCGCTGCGATGACCGTGAGCGAGATCTCCAGGTCGAGCAGCTTGATGAAGGCGATGGTGGCGATGATGTCGTGCGCCGTCGCGATCACGGCCGCGACGCCGAAGCGCCACTCGAAGCGCCACGCAAGGTAGGTGAGCGTCACCAGGAACGAGATGAGCACCGCGATCAGCGCGCCCCGCCGCAGCTCCGCGCCGACGCGGGGACCGACCGCCATCCGGTCGACGACGGTGAAGGACCCCTCCCCGAACTCGGCCGTCAGGGCGTCGCTGATCCGGCCGGCGACGATCGCGGCGCCGTCGGCCTGCTCGGCGACGGCTTCCGCGCCCTGCGCGCGCACACTGTACGTGGTGGGACCGCCGTACTGCGTGATCTCGGCCCCGCGCACGCCGGCCCGCTCCACGGCCCCGCGCAGGCGCCCGGCATCCGGCGCTTCCTTGAACTCGAGTTGCATCAGCGTGCCGCCCGTGAACTCGATCGAGTAGTGGAACCAGCCGTTCCAGGCGGAGGCACCGAACCCGAGGACGATGAACGCCGCCGTGACGATCACGGCGCCGCGCCAGTGCTTGATGAAGTCGATCTTGGTGTCGTGCAGGATGCGCAGCATCAGATGCTCAGGGCCTGCTCACCGCGCGTGCGCGTGAGCCAGAGGAGGAAGAAGGTGCGGCAGACGAAGATCGCGGCGACCATCGAGGCAGCGATGCCGGCCACCAGCGTGACCGCGAAGCCCTTGACCGGGCCGGTGCCGTACTGGTAGAGGACGGCGGCAGTGAGCGCGGTGGAGACGTTGGAGTCCACGATCGCGCTCATCGCGTGCTTGAAGCCCTCGTCGATGGCGGTGCGCACCGTCTTGCCGTTGACGAGTTCCTCGCGGATGCGCTCGAAGATCAGCACGTTCGCGTCCACCGCGATGCCGATCGACAGCACGAAGCCCGCGAGGCCCGGCATCGTGAGCACGGCGTCGAAGCCCGCCAACACGGCCAGCGTGAAGAGCACGTAGAGCGAGAGCGCCGCCACGGCCAGCACGCCCGCGAAGCGGTAGTAGATCAGCATGATCAGGATCACCGCGACGATGGCG
>JAOUHR010000130.1 GCA_029884515.1 Gemmatimonadota bacterium | reverse complement strand
CATCTTGCCGAGCACGATGTGCGTCGACGCCTTCGAGTGGCATCCGCTCTGCCCGCAGGTCGCGTCAGCCGGGCGGAACCGGTGGATCTCGACGCCGTGGCATTGGACGCACTGCACGTCCTTCAGGGCCGAGGAGTCGGACTCGAGGTGCACGCGGTGCCCGGCCGTGGTCTTGATGCGCTGCCACTTGGCCGTGTCGGCCGTCGCATGACAGCCCTCGCACACCTGGTTCTTCACCTTCGCGTGCGGCCCGATCCTCTCGGGGCGCTCGGCCACCCAGAGGTAGAGCTGGCGCATGCTGGCGAAGGTGGACTGCTGGTGGCAGTCGTGGCAGGAGAGCGTGTCGTGCTTCGCCCCCAGGGCCACGTAGCGCTGGAACGCCGGGTTCATGACGTGGCACCCGGTGCAGAAGTCGTTGTCGTGCTGGGTGTAGTTCCAGGTGGCCGCCCCCATGGCGGCCGCCGACCCCACGAGCACCACGACGAGCGCCACGAGACCCGCCTTCACGGGCCGCTCGCGGCTCAGCACCCAGCCGAGGATCGCCGCGCGCCTGATCACCAGGAACCGCAGCAGGAAGACTGCCGCGACGGTGCCCAGGAACAGGCCCCCGAGCTGCATCCAGGATGGAACCCCGTTCAGCAGGAACCGCACGACCTCCGCGACCCCGCCGGGGAGCGGCGAGTCCACCACGGTCGAGTCGATGGCGGAGACCGGCTGTCCCTGCGCCGTCACCGAGTCCTGGACATGGGCGGCCGCAAGGGGCAGGGCAGTCAGCAAGCGATCGAGCAGCAACACAGCGTCATCCCCAGTGGGAGGTGCTTCGGTCCGGCGTGCCCGCGGGCGGCATCACTCCGCCGGCGTCTGGCCGGGAGCGGCGGTGGTCCATCTTCGTACCACGAACACGAGCAGCGCTGCGCCACCGAGCAACAGGAGCGCCGGAGCCAGATACAACAACACCAGGTTGAGTCCGTGCGCGCGCGGTTGGAGCAGGATCCACTCCCCGTACTTGGAGACGAAGTAGTCCTTCACTTCGTCAGGAGTGCGTCCCGCGCGCAGCTGGTCCTTGACGACGGCGCGCATCTCCTGCGCGAGCGCGGAAGGGGACTCCTGGATCGAGATGCCCTGGCAGACCGCGCAGCGCAGTTCCGCGGAGAGGGCGGTCGTCCTGGCGTCGAGCACCGAGTCCGCACGGATCGAGTCCGCCCGCACGCGCTGGGCCGCCGTGGACGGATCCTGCGCGCGTGCGACGGTCGGGAAGGCGGTGGCCACCGACAGGAGTGCCGCTGCGACGAGCGCCGCAGGCAGCCCGGCGCGGCGGGTCGCTCCGCGCGCGCCGCTCACGGGCTCACCGTGCCGGCGGTCGGCGCGGAGGCCGCCGTGTCGGAGGCACCGGCGGCCACGAGCAGCGAGTCGACGAGGTGCGTCAGCAGGCCCGCCGAGATCGGTCCGGTCTGCTTGTGCGCCACCCGGCCCTGTGCATCGAGGATGAACGTCTCGGGCACGCCGTAGAGGCCGTAGTCGATCGCCGCGCGCGACCGCGGGTCGTTCACCGAGGGATACGTCTGTCCCCCCATCTCGGTGATCCACCGCAGCGCCGGTTCGATCTGGTCCATGTACAGCACGCCGACGAACTGGACCGGCTGGCCCGCATAGCGCAGCGCCGTGGCCGAGAGGTCGGCGTGCTCGTCGCGACAGGCGAGGCACCAGGAGGCCCAGAAGTTCACGACGACGATCTGGCCACGGAAGGCGGCGAGGGAGATGGTGTCGCCGGCCGGGCGTGCGATCGGCGGCACGCCGGGCGCGAAGACCTCGAGCGCGAAGGTCGGTCCCTCGCGCCCGGGGAGCGGCGACGGGATGTACTTCGGGTCCCGGGTCATCCCCCAGGCGAAGAGCCCGATCACCGGTGCGGCGAAGAGGGCGGCGACCAGCGCGCGTCTCCAGTTCATGCGGCCTCCGGTTCCCGTCGTCGCGGGCCCGCGAGCAGGCTGATCAGCGCCCCCAGCACCAGCACGCCGCCCCCCATCCAGATCCAGGAGACGAGCGGCTCGCGGATCAGCTTGACCGTGGCCGTGCTCCCATCCTCGCGAAAGGTCTGCAGGTTCGCGTACACGTCGCGGAAGACCGTGCTGTTCACGTCCGGCGTCGGGACGGGCTGGTCCGACGAGGGATAGAAATTCATCCGCGGCGCCAGCGTGTCGATCACCGCGCCGGAAGCGGAGCGCAGTTCGAGCGTCGCGCCGATCACGTAGCGTTGCGGCTCCTGCCGTCCCCAGACCCCGCGCAGGGCGACGGTCACGTCCCCGAGCGTCAACGAATCACCCGGAGCGAGTGTCGCCTCGCGCTCGAGTCGCGAGCCGCCGGAGGCCGCGATGCCGATCGCGACGATGAAGATGCCGAGGTGCGCCACATACCCGCCGTAGCGACGCGGATTCGCCCCGACGAGGCGGAGGAGCGCGGTCGCCCAGCCTTCGCCGTGCGCCCGGTGCCGGGCCGCGGAACCGATGTAGAACTCGCGGAACGTGATCGTGGCCGAGTACCCGACGAACAGGAACGTGACCAGCGCCCAGCCACCGCGGCTGCCGAGCAGGAAGGCGACCGCCGCCAGGAGCACGCCGCCCACGATGGGTGGCAGGAGCTTGTCACGCACGACGCCCGGCGGCGCGCTGCGCCAGGGGAGCGCCGGACCCACGCCCATGAGGAAGAGCAGGAGCACCATGATCGGCAGCGACATCCGGTTGAAGAACGGCTCGCCCACGCTGACCTTCACGCCCTGAATCGCCTCCGACACCAGCGGATAGAGCGTGCCCACCAGCACCGTGAAGGTGAAGGCGGTGAAGAGCAGGTTGTTGCCGAGGAACGCGGTCTCGCGCGAGAGGGCGGAATCGAGCGTGCCCACCGTGCGCAGCTTCTCCGAGTTCCCGGCCACCATGACCAGCGCCATCACCAGCACGATCGCGATGAAGGAAAGGAAATAGTAGCCGATGGCGCCGGTGGTGAACGCGTGCACCGAGGAGATGATCCCCGAGCGCGTGAGGAAGGTGCCGAGGATCGTGAGCACGAAGGTGCCCACCACCAGGTTGACGTTCCAGAGGCGCAGCATCCCGCGCCGCTCCTGCACCATCGCCGAGTGGAGGTAGGCCGTCGCGGTGAGCCAGGGCATGAAGGACGCGTTCTCCACCGGGTCCCAGGCCCAGTAGCCACCCCAGCCCAGCACCTCGTACGACCACCACATCCCCGCGATGATCGCGGCCGCGAGGAAACCCCAGGAGACGAGCATCCAGCGCCGCACGAGCCGCATCCAGCCATCCTGTGCGACCTCGCCGGCCAGCATCGCGCCCATCGCGAACGCGAACGGCACCGCCATGCCGACGTATCCCATGTAGAGCAGGGGCGGGTGCACCGCCATGAGCCAGTGGTTCTGGAGCAGCGGGTTGGGGCCGGGCCCGTCGAGCGGCACGGGGAAGACGGTGCCGAAGGGATTGGCGGGGCCGACGAGCAGGATGACGAAGAAGAGCATCACCCCCAGCAGCACCGTCATCGCGTACGGGACGAGGTCCCCCTCGCGGTCCTGGTTGATCCAGAGCACCGCCGAGACGTACAGGGCGAGCACCCACCCCCAGAGCAGGATGGAGCCCTCCAGGGCTCCCCAGAGCGAGATGATGGTGTACAGCAGCGGGGTGGCACGGCTGCCCACCTGGGCGACGTACGACACGGAGAAGTCGTGCGTCACGAGTGCGGTCACCATCGCGATCATCGCGACGGTGAGCAGCAGGAAGTTCGTGTGCACGGCGGCGTAGCCGATCAGCTGCCAGTCGCGCCGCTTGCGGCGCGTGGCGATCGGGATCAGCAGCATGCCGCAGGCGGCCACCACGAGCGCGACCAGCAGCGCTCCGTGGCCAAGGGGTCCCATCACTTCGGCGACTCCTTGAACAGGGTCTTGTACATCTCCTGCGGGCGCTGCCCCTCGGCCGGGGGCCGATACTCGTTGGAGTGCTTGACCATCAGGCTGGACGAGCGAAAGACGCCGTCGCGGCCGAACTGGCCCTCCACGATGACCCCCATGCCGTCGCGGAACATCTGCGGCGGAGCGCCGGTGCTGTGCACCTTCACCTCACCGACCCCGTCCACGACGACGAAGTTCAGGTCCAGCGTCTGGTCGTCCCACGCCACCGAGCCCGGTTTCACCTGGCCACCGAGCCGCACGGGGACCTCCACGCCGTCGGTGCCCTTGGCCAGCAGTTCCGCCGGCGTGAGGAAGAACACGACGTTCTTGTCGAGTCCACCGTACAGGAGCCACCCGAACGTGGCAGCGATCACCACCACGCCCGCCACGGCCCAGCGCCGGCGGCCCTTCATCTTCCCGCTCGCGTCACTCATCGCGCCTCCCCCGCCGGCTGGCGGCTGGCCCTCTGGTATTCGTCACGCGCGCGCCGGAGCGTGCGGTGCACGTACGTCGCGTACGCCACGAGACAGACCCACGTCAGCGCGTAGGCCGCTATCACGAAGTTGATGCTCGATGCCATGGTCAGCGCCCTCCCAAGGCGGCAACGTCGTTCAACTGCTCGGCGGCGCGCGCGAGGCGCGCCGCTTCATACCGCCGGCGAACGAGATAGATCAGCACGAACAGGAACGCGAACGCGTTCACCCGCAGTCCGTACACGTACGCCGGGTCGACGGTGGATGGGCTCGACTGGAGCTGGTGCAGCGTCCGCCACCACTTCACCGACATGTAGACGATCGGCACGTTGATGGCGCCGAGCACGCCCACCGCCGCCGACCAGCGGGCCCGCCGCTCCGGTTCCTCGATGAACGCCCGCAACGAAAGGTAGCCGACGAAGATCAGGAACAGTACCAGTGTGGACGTGAGGCGCGCGTCCCAGGTCCACCAGACGCCCCAGGTCGGCCGCCCCCAGATCATCCCGAGCGCGAGCGTGAGCGCATTGAACATCGCCCCCACCTCGGCGGCCGACGCCGCGATCAGGTCGTGGGTCTCGCGCCCCTTCCAGAGCACGAGGAGGCTGAACACCAGCACCACGAAGAACGCGAGGAAGGTGGTCCACGCGGCCGGCACGTGCACGTACATGATCTTCTGCAGGTGCCCCATGTCGCGGTCGGGCGGCGACACGAGCACCGAAGACACCTGCGCGAAGATCAGGAACACCAGTGCGAAGGCCCCGAAGAGGGGCCAGCGGCCCGCGACGGGCAGGGGGGTCTCGTGGTGCGGGACGGCGGGAGGAATCACGGGTCAGCCCTCGATGATCTGTGCGAATGCGAGATGAGTGGCGCTCAGGAAGATCAGGTCGTACGCGAGGAGCAGGCGCGTCCAGGCGCCCGCCTCCTGCATCACGTCGCCCACGAGCAGCGCGCGCGACGCCTGCATCGCGGCGAGCATCACGGGCACGAGCATCGGGAAGAGGAGGAGCGGGAGCAGCACCTCGCGCGCCCGCGTGCGGCTCGCCATCGCCCCGTAGAACGTGCCGAGCGCAACGAGGCCGATCGCCCCGAGGGCCAGCACACCGAGGAGCGACGGCCAGGCGGCGGGAACACTCACCTGGAAGAGGACGAGTCCGACCACCACGACGATCGCGAGGAGGAGTCCCACCAGGACGAGGTTCGCCAGCAGCTTGCCGGTGAAGATGGTCCAGCGCGCCCCGGGATAAAGGAGGAGCGGATCGAGCGCGCCGGTGTCGAGCTCCACTTGGTAGGAGCGGTTGAACGCGAGCACACCCGCGAAGAGCACGGCCAGCCAGAGCGCGCCCGCCGCCGCATGCCGCAGGGCCGCGGCGTCCGGGCCAAGGGCGAACCCGAAGAGCACCAGGATGGTCACGCCGAGCGCGACGACCGAGTTGAACCCGGCCTTGGAACGCCGCTCGGTGGTGAGGTCCTTCCAGGCGATCGCCCGCACGCGCCGCCAATCGTCACGCCAGGCCATCAGTGCCCCTGCGCCGCGATGCGGCCATCGGCGATGGTGACGGTGCGGTGGAGCAGGCCCCGTGCCGGGGCCGATGGCCGCATCGCGGCGCAG
>JAOUHR010000129.1 GCA_029884515.1 Gemmatimonadota bacterium | reverse complement strand
TCCACAGGAGAACACGTCCACCGGATCGCGTGTGGCGCGGCGGAAGTCGTAGCCCTCCACAGCCCCGGGCCCGCCGATCGAGAGGCGCCGCTGCAGCGGCAGCTCGTCACCGCCGAGCCAGCCGCCGAGCACCACGCGCATGTTCACCTCGGTGCCGGGTGAGAGCTTGTTGTAGCGCCGTGCGTCCAGGAATCCACGGGTGTAGCTCACGTCCCCGGGCGCGTTCAGCACGAGCGAGTCGCCCGAGTTCCGCGCGAGGGTGCCCCGGCCGCGCTCGAGCTCGGCCTGCACGTACCAGCCGCCGCGCCACGGCGCGCGCACGAGTTCGCGCGTGTCCACGCGGAGCCGTATCGACGCGAGGTCGACCTTGCCCACGTCCATGCCGGAGTTCTCGCGCCAGCGGTCGTTGTCACGGAAGAGCGTGAAGGGCCGGCGGGCCTCCACCGAACGCCAGTCCTCGCTCCCCGCGACGAACTCGAGCGAGGCCAGCTCGCCGATGCGGCCGCCGAGCGCGGCCTCCCAGCCGAGCCGGCCGTAATAGTCGCGGAAGTCGCGGTGCAGCAGGAAGGCAGCGAGGCCGGCCTCCTTGTCGAGCAGTTGCCACGATTCCACCGGGTCGATCCGGTCGAAGGCACGCGCGCTGAGCGTGAGGCCGTTCTTGACGCCGAGGCGGAGGTCGGCCGTCACGTCGTGGCCGAGCGTACCGCGGTCCCAGCGGATCGGGTCGGCGGTGCGCACGATGCCGAACGCCTCCACCTGCACGCGCCCCCAGTCGGTGGGGCGCCGGAAGCGCGGACCCACCAGCACGGGGAGGCCCTCGACACGGTTGTAGGTGCGCGCCGCGACGTAGAACAAGTCGGTGTAGCTGTCGCCCCGGTCCTCGAGTCCCGGACCATCCCAGTGCGGCCGCCAGTCGGCACCGCGCGCGTCCTCGGGCACCAGGCGCTCGCCCTCGAGGGTGTACCGCAGCAGTTCGGCCTGCACGCGGATCTCGCCGAGGACGGACACGCTGTCGGCGCGCTCGATCGTCCCGCCGACCACCAGGAGCTGCCCCCCGATGCGCGCGCCACCCAACAGCCGCACGTCGGCGTTGATTGCCACCAGCGAACCGGTCACCTCCCCGGCGACGACCACGGGGCCGTTGAGCACGGCCACGTCGCCCGTGATGATGCGCGCGCCCGTGACCTCGAGCGCGCCCGAGACGCGCATGGTGCCGCTCGCGTTGTAGATCGAGACCGCGCTCGCGGCCGGGCTCGAGAGCCGACCGGCGCGGACCTGCGCGCCCGCGACGGTCGCGAGGCCCGGGATCGCCGCGCACACCAGGAGGACCTTCGACAGCCTCTGCATCACCCACCCCACTGTTCGGGACGTCCTCGCAGAACGCACGGGGCATGCCGGGCGATGCGCCGAGCCATGATCCCGCGCCAACTCCTTGTGCCCGCGCGACCTGCATGATGTTCCCTCCGCGCGATCCACCCGGCGATTGGCGTCGGACCACGCCTCCCGTGTCGGCCGCGGCGTGTCAGAACCGAACGCGTGGTCATCGGTCCGGTCAATCGCCCGCGCCCGCGATCCCGAGCCGCTTCATGCGACGGTAGAGATTGGGCCGGTCCGTCTGCAGTCGCCGGGCGGCCTCCGCCACCACGCCGTCGGCACTGGAGAGCGCGCGCGTGATGAGCAGCCGCTCGTACTCGTCGAGCGCGTCGCTGAGCGCCGTGTCGAGCCGCTCGCCGTCCGGAAGTGCGGTGGGCCCGGCGGACACATGCTCCCCTGCCGGGAGCACGCTCGACACCTCGGCCACGCCGATCTCGTGTCCGGCGAACAGGATCCCGAGGCGTTCGACGATGTTCGCCAGCTCGCGCACGTTCCCCGGCCACCGGTAGCGCGAGAGAGCATCCACGCCCTCCTGCTTCCAGTGCGGCGCCGCCTGTCCTGAGCGGCGGCGCAGGATCGCCACGAAGTGCGCGACCAACGCCGGGATGTCGGCGGGGTGCTCCCGGAGGGGCGCCACCGAGATCGGGATCACGTTGAGCCGGAAGAAGAGGTCCTCGCGGAAGCGGCCCTCGCGCACCTCGCGCGCGAGGTCCCGGTTGGTCGCCGCGAGCACGCGGACGTCCACCCTGATCGGTTTGCCGCCCCCTACCCGTTCGATCTCCTTGGCCTCGATCGCGCGCAGGAGCTTGGCCTGCGCCTCGGGAGAGAGCTCGCCCACCTCGTCGAGGAGCAGCGTGCCCGTGTGGGCCAGCTCGAACCGGCCGATGCGGCGCTCGGTCGCGCCGGTGAACGACCCGCGCTCGTGGCCGAACATCTCGCTCTCCACGAGGTCGCGCGGGATCGCGGCGCAGTTGACGCGCACGAACGGCTTGTCCCGCCGGGGGCTCTGCGCGTGGATCGCCGAGGCCACGAGTTCCTTCCCCGTGCCCGATTCCCCCTCGATGAGGACCCGCGCGTCGCTCGGCGCCACGCGTGCGATCATCTCGCGCACGGAGCGCATCGCCGGACTGTCGCCCACGAGCTCGCCCGCGAGCCCGAGGTCGGCGCGCAGCGCCGAGCGCTCACGCCGCGCCTGGCGCAGCTCGAGCGCGCTGCTGAGCGCGAGGAGCACGCCCTCCGGCGTGAGCGGCTTCTCCAGGAAGTTCACGGCGCCAAGGCGGGTCGCCTTGACCGCGTCCGCGAGTCCAGCCCGCCCCGACATCATCACCACCGGCAGGTCGGGGTAGCGCGCGCGCAGCTGCTCGAGCAGGTCGGTGCCGTCGCTCGGGCCCGGCATCATGAGGTCGAGGAGCACGATGTCGGGCTCGAGTTCGAGGGCCCGTTCGAGGCCCGAGGCCGCGTCGCTCGCGTCACGCACCTCGTAACCCTCCGTGTTGAGCAGCGCACCCACCATCCGGCGGATGTTCGGCTCGTCGTCGACGATCAGGACGGAGGGCATCAGCGCGCCCGCAGGGGTGTCGGGATGCGCATCAGGAGGGCGGGGCGGAGGGTGGAGCGGGCGGCAGCGCGGCTGTGGCCGGTGGGCGTTCCGCCATGAGGCGCGTCACGAAGCGCTGTCCCTCCGCGAGCTTCTCGATCTCGACGGCGATGACGTCGACATTGCGCTCAATGGACGCGAGCCGGTCCATCAGTTCCGCATCGGGCTTGGCGGCGCGCGCCTCGAGGCGCTTGGCGAGCGCACGTGCGATCGGCGCGGCCACGAAGGGGATGCCGAAACTGACGGCGAAGATCGGGATGAGGAGTTCGGGGCCGGCGGCCATCAGCGCTCGCCCCCCGCCTGCCGCGGCAGCACGCCGGTCTCCTCGGCGCGCCCGGCGAGCAGCTTCGTGACGAAGCGCTGCCCCTCGGAGATGCGCTCCACCTCCACCGCCATCGCTTCCACCGCGTGCTCGATGCGCGCGAGGCGCGCGTCGCGCTCCGCCTCCCCGGGTGGCAGCACCGCCTCGCGCTCCTTCCGCCGTCCCCAGATCCGGATGAGGGGGATGCCGAGCCCGAGCAGGATCGCGGTGGTGAAGAACCCGGCGATGGCGAACATGTCCTCGGTCATCACGCTCCTCCGTTGGTGCGGGGCGGCTCCGCGAGCACCGGAAAGTGCATCCGGATCTCCGTCCCCTTCCCGGGCTCGCTCACGGCCTCCACCGATCCGCCATGCGCGCGCACGGTCTGCTTCACGATCGCCAGCCCGAGGCCGGTGCCTCCCGTCTTCGCCGTCACGTACGGATCCCAGATCCGTTCGAGCCGGTCGGCCGGGATCCCGACCCCGTCATCCCGCACCGCGAGCGTCGCGCGGCCGTCGGCCACCGACGTCCGGATCAGGAGCGTGCCGCGCCGCGCCGTGGCGTCCACCGCATTCAGCAGCACGTTCGAGAGCGCTCGCTGCAGGGCGTCGTGCTGCCCCGAGACGTGCGCCATCCCGTCCGCTTCCATCCGTACCGACATCTCCGGCGGCACGGTCGTGCGCACCGTCTCGCGCGCCAACTCGGCGAGGTCCACCGTCGCCGCCGGGCCCTCGGGAAGCCGGCCGAACTGGGCGAAGCTCCGCGCCATCGCCTCCAGCCGCGCCGACTCCGTGTCGAGTACCTCCACCGTCTCCCGCTGTTCCGCCGTGGCGCTCCGCCTGAGGCTCGCGATCGCGAACCGGATCGGCGTGAGCGGGTTCTTCAGTTCGTGTGCCACCTGGCGCGCCGATTCCCGGAACGCCTTGAGCCGCTCAGCCTCCAACGCCGAACGCCGTCCCTTCTCGAGTTCCACGGACATCTCCCGCATCCCGTCGCGCAGGTGGCCGAACTCCGGCGCCCCGCGCTCCGGCCCATCACCACGCGGGGGCAGCGGATCACCGCGAGCCAGGAGGGTGGTCCAACCCACGAGTTCGTCGAGCGGCCTCGAGAGCTGCCGGCTCAGGTGCCCTGCGACACGCGACGCCAGCACCGTGAGCAGGGCGAGCGCGAAGAGTCCGGCTACCGCAATCATGGGCACGGCGCGCTCGGCGAGGAAGGCGAACCGCCGCGCCTGCAGTCGCGACTCGCCGAGCAGGGCCTCGTGCCGTTCGAGTGCCTCGCGTGCCGCCGGTGAGCCGGGCTCGCTCCGGGAGAGCCGGATCGCCCGTTCGCCACTCGCCGCCACCTGCTCCCACGCCCCCGTCCCGCTCACCAGGGGCACCACGCTCGCCGCCACCGCGCTCCAGGCCAGCGTCAGCACGATCGACGGTACGAACGCGAAGAGCGCCAGGATGAGAAACAGCCGGGTCCGGAAGCTGGGGTGCCTCACTAGATCGCCTGTGTCCCGTACGAGGAAGGGAAGGGGAGGTTTCGCCAGCAAGTTAACGGTCCGGGAGTGGCCCGGACACTCGGAAGTCGGCCTCCCACTGACATTTGCGGCCGCCCTTGCTAGCTTACAGGCTTGGGACGCGCCCAGCGCGTCGATGATCGGCGCCGTACGGCATCCGCCAGGCGCGCGACCATCGGCACGGCGGGCGGTTCCGATGCGGGCCCCGCGTCCGCGCCGATGGCATCTCCCGGAGGGCGAAAGCCCCGGAAGAGTCGCTGAGCGCGATCGCTCCCGCGCACTCGATGCCTGCTCCGCGCGTTGCGCCACCGGAATCGGACGGCGCGCCGCGGCAGGCGACATTCCACAGGCGATTCACGCCAGGACCAGATGCATCCACGTTCCAGCAGGTCCGCGTCCGCGCATCCCGTGCGCGCCGCGGTGGCCCCATTGCACCGGGGGCCGCAGGCGATGACCGCGGGCGCCAACGCGCACGCGCCCAACGCCGCCCTCCTCATCGACTTCGACAACGTCACGATGGGGATCCGCTCCGACCTCCAGACGGAGCTCCGCAACCTCCTCTCGAGCGCGATCATCTCGGGCAAGGTCGCCGTCCAGCGCGCCTACGCCGACTGGCGCCGCTACCCGCAGTACATCGTGCCCCTCTCCGAGTCGTCGATCGACCTGATCTTCGCCCCGGCGTACGGCTCGTCCAAGAAGAACGCCACCGACATCCGCCTCGCGGTGGACGCGGTGGAGCTCGTCTTCACGCGCCCCGAGATCGGGACCTACATCCTGCTCTCCGGCGATTCCGACTTCTCGTCGCTCGTGCTCAAGCTCAAGGAGTACGGCAAGTACGTGATCGGCGTCGGCATCCGCGAGTCGTCGAGCGACCTGCTCGTGCAGAACTGCGACGAGTACTACTCGTACAACGCGCTCGCCGGCCTGATGAAGACGGGCGACGAGACGGGCGCCAAGAAGTGGGACCCGTGGGAACTGGTGACGGAGGCGGTCACGCGCATGCAGAAGAACGGCGACGTCATGCGCTCCGACCGCCTCAAGCAGGTGATGCAGGAGATCGACGCGCAGTTCGACGAGAAGGACCTCGGCATGTCGAAGTTCTCGCGCTTCTGCATGGAGGCGGCCCAGAAGGGATTGCTGGCCGTGACGAAGCTCGAGAACGGCCAGCTGGAGGTCGCTCCCGCGACCAAGAAGGGCGATGAGTCCCCTGCGAAGCCGGCGTCCGGCGGTGCCGAGCGCGCCGAGGGCGAG